>NZ_JACJQS010000001.1:0-208994 GCF_014696755.1 Anabaena sp. FACHB-1391
GAAGCCAAAGTTAAAACAACAGTTTCATCGCTTTCTGGAGTGCTATCACCTGTGGGGTCAATAGTCAGAGTGGCTGTACTCGCACCCGCAGCAAAGGTGATGGTTTTTCCTGTGCCGGGTGTTGCTCCTGTATAGTCGCTACTATCTGCTGTACCCGCAATGCCGTAGTTAACGGTTAAGGTGTTGGTTGTCGCTCCTGTGCGGGTAAAGGTGTAAATAAGATTGGGTGTACCATCTTCAGTGACGCTACTGGGTGATACTGCTAGGGTAATGGTGGGGAAATCATCATTATTAATAGTTCCCGTCACGGCTGTGGTTGTACCAATGGTGTAACCTGTTCCTGTAGCTAGAGTTAAAGCCACGGTTTCATTACTTTCTACAGTGGTATCTGCTGTGGGGTCAATAGTTAAAGTGGCTGTACTTGCACCCGCAGCAAAGGTAATGGTTTTTCCTGTTCCAGGTGTTGCTCCTGTATAGTCGCTACTGTCTGCTGTACCCGTAACGCCGTAGTTAACGGTTAAGGCGTTGGTTGTTGCTCCTGTGCGGGTAAAGGTGTAAATAAGATTGGTAGTTCCGTTTTCTAATACGCTACTGGGTGATACTGCTAGGGTAATGCTGGGAAAAGCAACAACATCATCATTAGTAATAGTTCCCGTGACGGCTGTGGTTGTCCCAACAGTGTAACCTGTTCCTGAAGCCAAAGTTAAAACAACAGTTTCATTACTTTCTGGAGTGCTATCACCTGTGGGGTCAATAGTCAGAGTGGCTGTACTCGCACCCGCAGCAAAGGTGATGGTTTTTCCTGTTCCGGGTGTTGCTCCTGTATAGTCGCTACTGTCTGCTGTACCCGTAACGCCGTAGTTAACGGTTAAGGCGTTGGTTGTTGCTCCTGTGCGGGTAAAGGTGTAAATAAGATTGGGTGTACTATCTTCAGTGACGCTACTGGGTGATACTGCTAGGGTAATGGTGGGAGGAGCAATATCATTAGTAGTTGTAAAGTTATTGAGTCCCAAAGTCCCAGTTAATCCTGTTACCTCAATGATGGCATCGTTATTGGCACTAAACCCCGCTGTAGCATCATTAATAGCGACAAAGGTACGGCTACCAAAGGAGAATTGAACAGCAGCGTTAGCTGTAAAAGTAGTGTTGGTTAACCTAGCTGTAATGCCTGCCGTATCAAGTGTTGTTACAGATCCGGCATTAGAAAATCCGCTGCAGGCAGTGGTAACAAGGAATAAATCATTGTCAGTATTAGCATTGAAGTCGTTAATGACATCAAAATTACTGAAAACAGAATCAGCCAAAGTGCGGTAGTCAAAACGGTCTACTCCCAACGCTCCAGTTAGGGTATCTTTTCCAAGTCCTCCGGTGAGGAAGTCATCACCCGCACCACCTTTGAGGATATCGCTACCCGCACCACCAATTAAGGTATCATTGCCATCTTCGCCATCAATGACATCCTGATATTGACTGCCTACAAGACTGTCATTTCCTGCCCTACCCTCTAAATTTATGGGTAATCCGTCATCTGGGGCAACTTGTAAGTCACTGTAATTGATAGTATCGTTGTAGACAGTACCTGTAACTGATTCAACGGTTTTGAAGTTGGTACTATTACTACTGGTGATAGAAATTCCTACCGCATTCTGTGAATAATTAACCTGGTCATATCCTGCACCACCATCAATAGTGTCATTCACTCCACCGGGTACAATGAAATCATCCCCATCACCACCATATATTTCGTTAGTCCCATTTTTACGTCCTGCAAGTAGATCATCACCGGCATTACCGTATATTTTGACAGAGCCGACAGTGTTGTTATTTTGAGCAACATAGATATAATCCCCAGCAATAGTTCCAGTGTAGCTTGAACCACTTACTGCCACTTTACTAGTATTGTTACGAGTCGTACCGATAACACCATTAGTCGCATTGTTGGTAAACAAACTCTCAATAAGTTGCGTTACACCACCACTTTGACCTTGTACTGTTGGTAAAAGGGTTGGATCTATGTAAATTCTCAAAAACGTTGATGGTTCATTGGTTTGGTTGTTGTACGCTACTTCTACACCTGTTCCATTAATACCTGATACTAATGTATACCTATAAGCCTGATTACCAGTGAGCTTAGGAAGTGTGATGGTATCTATCCCTGGTTGAAAATCCATAATTTCTACTATGGATCTTCTTTGGGTTACGTTGACTGTTCCCCAACCATTTGCACCTTGACCACTAAAGAAGTCACCAATACCCGCCAAATTGTTTTGATATTCCTCTATATCTAAGTTGTAGTTGGCTTCGATATTAGCTACATCATTAGCGAGGTGTGCTGTAGTAGCGATCGCATCAATTGCTCCATCAGCTAAACCAGTAATATCTACGGCTTGTGCTAATGCTGCTGCATAATCAATCCCAGCCCCTATTCCAGCATGAGTATTATCCGCAATACGGCGTTTCTCTCTCACATCCCAATCAGGTTCTACTAAAAGAACAGCCAATTGTTTGAGTTTGCCAGTATTGAAGTCCAGTCCGACTGTACCAGATGATCCTTCAAGGGATATATTGAATACATCACTGCCTTGAGAACCTGTAACTTGTTGAGATGTAGTTAAGCCGTCGTAGGATCTGAGTTGGAAAATGTCAGGACCAAAACCGCCGATAACACTAATGGTAAATTTTTCAGGTTTTGCGAGAACGAAAAACTGAGAATCGGCATTGCGTCCAGTTGCACCATACTGATTGATTTCAATGATGCCTCGTAAAGAACCGGTACCGAAATCATTCCATTTACCAGATGAAATCCAATTCATCGCCGCATAATCTTCATTTCCGTTGTAATTATTTGGTTCACCTGGTTCGAACCAGTTTCTATAAGTAGAGGTTTCACCGCTGGCCCACCTGAACTGGTCTTCTGTCACCTCATCTGTAAATCCAATCCACAGGTATTCACTACCACCAAAGGTACTGACTAACCAATCCTGCTCGGCCTGATTGTTGACGGTGACAAGATTTCCCCCTAAACTCTGTGCCTGATCTTGAGCTTGTTGCCATGTTCCAGGACCTGTTAACAGATATTTGCTGCCGTTATACTCGAAAAATTTGTTTTCAATGATGCCTCGTGCAGAACCGTTACCGAAATCATTCCATTTACCAGATGAATTCCAATTCATCGCCGCATAATCTTCATTTCCGTTGTAATTATTTGGTTCACCTGGTTCGAACCAGTTTCTATAAGTAGAGGTTTCACCGCTAGCCCACCTGAACTGGTCTTCTGTCACCTCATCTGTAAATCCAATCCACAGGTATTCACTACCACCAAAGGTACTGACTAACCAATCCTGCTCGGCTTGATTGTTGACGGTGACAAGATTTCCTCCTAAACTCTGTGCCTGAAGTTGAGCTTGTTGCCATGTTCCAGCGGTAGTGAGGCGATAGATAGACCCGTTATACTCATAGGCATTAGTGAGGAAGGAGACAGCATTGATTGTACCGTAGGTATCACTGTAGTTTGTGCCAATGGCTTGGGCTGTAGCTCCATTGACGAAAATATTTGCAGCAACACCTTGACCATTATTTGCACCAGTACCACCTGTGGCTGAGTTGCCAGTAAAAACGCTATTTAGTAGGGTTAAACTCGCGCCAGAGTTAACGAAAATCGCACCACCTAAACCAGCACCACCGCCGCCGCGACTGCCTGATCTGTTATCACCACCGGCTCCACCGTTTCCATTTCCACCGAACTGACCGCCGGCTCCTTCTGCTCCACCGCTTCCATAATCATTACTACTCCAGTAATCATAATCATAGCCGCCGCCGCCGCCGCCGCCGCCACCACCACCAAAGCCAGCGTTTCCACCGTTTCCACCATTACCACCACCATCGCTAGGATCATACCAAAAACCGCCTTCATAAGCACCGCCGCCGCCGCCGCCACCACCACCACCTGCACCAAAGCTACCTGACCCGCCGTTTCCACCAGGACGGCCAGTATCATAATCGTAAATACCAGCACCACCACCTGATCCGCCACTGGTAGTAGAATTAAATCCCCCACCACTACCTCCACCTGAGCCATTAGACCCAGTACCACCACCAGAACCAGCATTACCATTGGCATTACCGCCAACTGCCCTGTTACCGCTAAAAGTGACATTATTCAGGGTGACATTACCTGCATTAATAAACAGTGCCCCCCCAGCGCCTAAACCACCGCCACCACCATTATTACCATCGCCTCCTCTGGCTAAACCGTTAACAAAGCTAAGTCTAGAGAAGGTAACACTAGCACCATTTACCGCAAGAATTTGATAGGCATTTTGACCACTAATGGTGGTGTTACCATCATCAACAAAATTGATATCGTTACCTGTATTCAGATTGCCGAGAGAACTGTTGAGATTAATTGTGCCGCTGACGCTGGTGAGATCAATAGTATCTACTCCAACCACATTACCCGCATCAATGATGGCTTGACGCAAAGAACCTGCGCCACTGTCGTTATTGTTGGTGACTGTAAATCTTGCCATGAAGATAACCCTCTATCTGATTACATGATGTTTCTGAACTGTGCTAGGAAAAATCTTTTCCACTCAAATATTTTATTCCACTGCTAAGTGACTTCCGTACTGAGAAACACTGACTTCATCTGACTTCATCTGACTTGAGAGCTAATTTTGACACCAAAAAACAAAACAACCATTGTCATCTATCTAAAGATAGATTTACATGACGGATTGATTATGAGAAGATATAACTCATAACATCTGAAATTTAGTCAAATCTGCTTGAAAAAGTGGATTATTGCTGTCTCTATGTAAATTATTTATAATATGCGAAAGTCAATTAAAGTAAGCAATGACCGTATTCAACAGGTTAATATGGCACTTGGAGTTAATGGCTACCCCAGCCAAAGATCTTTAGCTTATGACACAGGATTATCCCTATCTACAATTAGTAATTTTCTGACTGGTAAACCTGTTAGTTATACAAGCTTTGAAGAACTGTGTCGTAAATTAAATCTAGATTGGCAAGAAATTACTACCAGTGTTCAAGTAATATCTACCACCCCCGTATACGCACAAATACGCAAAAAAAAACCAAATGCAAATCAATTTCTAGACTGGGGAACTGCAATTGATATTTCAGAATTTTACGGATATAGCCAAGAACTGACACAATTACAGTCATGGATTTTACAAGATGGTTGTCGTGTACTGGGATTATTCGGTATGGTTGGAGTTGGAAAAACAACCTTAGCTACTCAACTAGCAAAACAAATTCAAAATCAATTTGATTACGTTTTTTGGCGTTATGTGCCTAATGTCCTGTCTTTTGATGAGATGATTACTGATATGCTATCCTTGGTGTCCAATTACAAGGAAAGTAAACCCAATATTCATCGAATTATCCATTATTTGCGTGCTTATCGTTGTCTGATTATCTTGGATGACATCAAAATAGTTGTAGACGAGTTTGATAGCGAATATAATCATATTATCCAAGTAATTGCGAAAACCAATCATCAAAGCTGTCTAATTTTCACCTGTCGAAATCAACCTGACCAAATTAGTTTACTGGAAAACTGGTCATCCTCAGTGCGTTCTTTGAGATTGTTTGGTTCTTTTAAAACAGCGTTTTCCTTAATACAATCAAAACAACTATTGGGGACAGAACAACAAAAATATGAATTATGCGATTTATATGGTAATAATCCTTTAAAAATTCAAATAGCTATTAATGCGATCATCAAATTATTTAATGGTGATATTAGCAAATTTCTAGCACAGAATACCCTATTAGTCAGTTATCATCTTCACAGGTTGCTAGAACAACAGTTAAATTGTCTCTGTGATCTAGAAAAGCAAATCATCTATTATTTGGCAATTAACTGGCAATTAACAACAATTACTGATTTAGAAAATATATTACCTCATATTTCTAGATCCCATTTTTGGCAAGCAATAGAAAGGCTACATTCACGCTCTTTAATTCAGGAAAAAGCAGGTAAATATACTTTGCAACCTGTAGTTATGGAGTACGTTATGGAACAATTTAAACCAAAACCTGTATGAGAATTAGTGAATAAAAATATGGGTTCGTAAACAATAACTTGACCATTGTTTGTAGGTTTGGTTGAACGCAGTCAAACCCAACAAATGGGCCGAAATGTTGTAAATAGGGTAGAATGTCGGGTTTCGTTCCTCAGCATTTTCTGAAATGGCAAACATCTTTTACAGCAGTTCCCGATCTTATGAAGTACAAATATCAATAATAAAACTCTTGTGGTGCGGGCATACTTCGACCAATCTCAGTACAAGTCTTGCCCGCACAAGGTGTATCTCACTCAAAGCTACTTGCTGTAAAAGCGATCGCTCTGGTAAAATCATAAAGTCAAGTTAGAATAGAGGAAATTCTGGCTACAGATTTTTACAAAGCATAGAATATAAAATATACATGAGCAACAAAACATTTAGATGAGAACTCAAAAATGTTGGGTTTCGTTCCTCAACCCAACCTACGAATATATTTGAGTTTTGAACGGGATTTTTTTACGTTTGCGGAGGGTGTCATTAGCTATATAATTTAATTATATTAATAATATTACCAAATTAACCCACTAAGTAGGAGAACGGAAAAAAAACCGACATAAGTAACGAAAAGTAAAGTTGCCCAAAACCGTTCGGCTGACGCTCACGGCGAAGCCTCTTCCCTGTTCCCTGTTCCCAGTTAAGAGTTCCCTGTTCCCAGTTAAGAGTTCCCTGTTCCCTTGTCATAACGACAATTTTTAACGCCAACCTACTTACCCATGACAAAAAAAATATTAACTGGAATCAGTTCAACAGCTTACGAACACCCTTTTGATCGAAAAGCTTTGGCTTCTTTACAAAATATGCCCGGTATTTCTCCTTTACTGAAAAAAGTCAACGAATATGGTATTGATCGTTTACTGAGATTACAAAGTATTGCTAGTGAAATCAGAGTTACACCCCGGAATTTTCCCCAATTATATCAACCATTACTAGAAGCTTGCCAAATTCTGGATGTGACAACCATTCCTGAATTGTATTTGTTTCGAGGCACAGGACATATTAAAACCTATATCATTGGCGTAGAAAAACCTATTATTGGGATTAATATTGAAGCAATGGAATGGTTAAACTATGATGAATTACTATTTATTTTTGGATACGAAATTGCTAGAATTAAAAGTCAACATATGATTTATCATCAAATATCAATTGTCATGCCGGCATTGAAAGTATGGTTAAGTAGTACCACATTAGGATTAGGAGGATTAATCGCTAGTGGTGTAGAATTAGCGTTATATAATTGGGTAATGATGGCAAAATTTACAGCAGACCGTGCAGGTTTATTAGCTTGTCAAAATATTGATGTTGCAACTACCGCATTAATGAAACTTGCGGGTTTACCAGAAGAGTATTTAACCCCTAATGTCATTGAAGATTTCCTAATTCAATCCCGCGAATTTACTGCTAATAGTGTTGATAATCTAGATCAAGTTACGAAAATATTAAGTTATTCAGAATCTCATCTTTCTTGGTTAGTCATGCGAACTGGTGAATTATTAAAATGGGTGGATTCTGGAGCATATAATCGTTTAATTCAAGATGAAAATATCAACACACCAGTAACAGAAGAAATACCCGAAACAGGAGAAAAAGAAGGATGGAATTTTTTAAATTCTTGGTAATTTAACTGGGTATTGCTGTTAGAGATTTCCCAATAAAAATATCCCCAAATAAATTCATCAGTCTTCATCTGTGTTAATCTGCGTTAATCTGCGGTTAATTATTCTTCAAATCTTCATCTAACCACAGATACCACTCTAGAACCCACGAAAAAGAACTAAACCAGAATAGATTTAAATTTGCTAACCTGGAAGTAGTACCAATATTGCTGATAGTAGTGTGGTTCTCTATGAAAACGTTTATTTGAGCAAGAATTATGACAGAATTTAATTCTCATACCCTGCGTTCCTATACTCAAGAGGATGTACAGCAAATCCTACAATTAGCGATTTCTCGTCAAGTCAATGACAATAATCAAGAATTTTCCTATCAACAGATATTGGAAATTGCTAAAGAGTTACAAATATCACCTGATAATCTCCAACAAGCGGAACGAGATTGGTTGGTTAAACAAAGCGAAGTCGAGCAACGTCAAGCTTTTAACCTTTATCGTCGCAGTAAATTTAAAAAACGTCTCGGAAATTACGCAATTATTAACATTTTTTTCCTAGCCATGGATTCCCTAAGTGGCGGTATTTCTTGGTCACTTTATATCTTAGTCGCTTCTGCATTAGCCATATCTTTAGATATTTGGAATACTTTTCAAACTAAAGGGGAAGATTACGAAATCGCTTTTCAAAGATGGAATCGCAACCATCAAATTAAACAAACAATTAATACAGTTTTAAATAAGTGGTTTAAGGTATTTAGTCCTTAAACCTGAGAATAGTTAACTATCTATTTTTCCTGTTTCCTGTGATAATTAGCTACTAGAACCGGAGGCGGCTAATTCTGCTAACCGTTCTTGTTGGTCTTGAGATATACAAGATTGGATCACCGTTTCTATATCACCCTCCAAGACAGGATTAAGGGTAAAATTTTGACCTAAACGGTGGTCAGTCACCCGACTATCTTTATAGTTGTAGGTGCGAATCTTTTCCGAACGAGAACCCGTACCAACTTGGGATCTCCGCATGGAAGTGACAGCATCCTGTTGTTCTCGCAGTTTTAATTCATACAATTTAGCCCGGAGAATTTGCATCGCCCGTTCTTTATTCTGTAACTGACTACGTTCTTCTGTACAGAAAATCCGAATACCTGTAGGTTTGTGAAATAAGTCAGCGGCTGTTTCCACCTTATTCACGTTTTGTCCACCCGCACCACCAGAACGGGCTGTACTCATTTCAATATCTTTCGGATCAATATGGACTTCCACTTCATCCACTTCCGGCATAATCGCTATAGTAGCGGTAGAAGTGTGAACCCTTCCCCCAGATTCCGTTGCTGGTACGCGCTGTACACGATGTACACCAGATTCAAACTTGAGTTTACTATAAACACTATCACCTTGAACTTCTAGAATTACCTCTTTAAAACCGCCCATTTCCCCAGGGGACTCGCTGACTAACTTCACCTTCCAACCTTGGTTATCAGCATACCGGGAATACATTCGCAGTAAATCTCCTGCCCAGATACTTGCTTCATCACCACCCGTACCAGCGCGGATTTCCAACATAATGTTTTTATCATCGTTGGGGTCACGGGGTAACAGCAATACCTTTAAGCGACTTTCTAAATATTCTAGCTTTTCTTCTAGTTCGCTAACTTCCAATGCGGCCATCTCATGCAACTCTAGGTCGCTATTAGACTCTTTGAGTATTTGACGCGCCCCTACCAATTCATCCTGGGCTGTTTTCCAAGTTTCATAGGTATTAACTACCTCTTCCAAAGAAGAACGAGACTTAGCAATTTTTTGATACTCATCAGGATTACTAGCGGTATCAGGATCAGCTAAACGGCGTGTTAATTCATTAAAGGTTTGTTCAACGGATTTAAGTTTCTCCAGTAAGTATAATTCTGCCATGATGACTATAAATGCTCCTAAAAAATAACAAGTTGGCTCAAGCATAAAATGAGAAGCGACCCAGCGCAGTGCGGGGTCGTCTATGGCTTCCGCCATGCACTCGCTTAAATAGCTATAGCCAACCCGCTACTTTTGATTATCGTCAGCAGTTTGAGCGCTGGACATACCATATTTACGGAGAAAGCGTTCTACACGGCCTTCAGTATCAATCATTTTCTGAGTACCAGTGTAAAAGGGGTGATTTCCAGACCAAACATCTACGTGGAGTTCGGGCTTGGTAGCGCCAATGGTCATCACTACTTGACCATTACAGTAGACCTTAGCGTCTGGATACCATTTAGGGTGAATATCAGGTTTAGCCATTGTTTTTTGTGTTGTGAATGTATATAAATTTTGACACTTTAGATTTTAGATTTTGAGATAAATCTCTATGGCTTAGGCCATGCTTTGCTATTATATATCTCTATCGTCCCTCAGAGACAATACATATTGCTGCGCTGGTGGAGAAAAACCCCAAATCCAAAATCCAAAAGTGATTAACGTTTGGAGTATTGAGGTGCTTTGCGGGCTTTATGTAAACCGTATTTCTTCCGTTCTTTAGCTCGTGGGTCACGAGTTAAATACCCTTCGGTTTTCAAAGGTGAACGGTTATCCGGGTCAAGCTCACATAAAGCGCGGGCTACTCCTAGACGGATAGAATCAGCTTGTCCAGTTAAGCCACCACCTTCAGCTTTCACAACGATGTCGTATTCGTTTTCCAAACCCAATGTTTCTAAAGGTGCTTTAATAGCTCCTAAATAGTTGGGATTGAATTGGAAATACAATTCTCCATCTTTACCGTTAACAGTCATTTTACCCGCACCAGGAACTAGGCGAACTCTGGCCACTGAGCATTTACGACGACCAGTACCCCAGTAAACGGCACGACCGCTATTAATTTCTGCTACCTGCATTAATTTTCTCCAGGAATTGTACTAATGGTGATTTCTTTAGGTTGTTGTGCTGCATGAGGGTGGGTAGGTCCTGCATAGACTTTTAGTTTGGTAAATAGTTGTTTACCCAAACTGTTTTTAGGTAACATACCCTTAATGGCGTGTTCGAGGATTCTTTCTGGTAAGCGCTGTTGCAACTTAGCGAAGGTTTCTGTTTTCATGCCACCGGGACGGCCAGAATGACGACGGTAAAGTTTTTGGGTGCGCTTTTTACCTGTAACTGCTACTTTCTCAGCATTGATAATAATCACAAAATCCCCTGTATCTAAATGGGGAGTATATTCGGCTTTTCTCTTCCCTCTGAGAATCATAGCGACTTCGCTGGCCAGTCTTCCCAGACGCTTATCTGTAGCGTCTACTAAGTACCAATCACGCTCAAGAGATGCTTGAGGGGGAAGGTAGGTTTTACTACTCATTTTTTGTCCTTTGTCCTTTGTCCTTTGTCAGTTGTCAGTTGTCATTATTCATGACTAAGTATGGTTGGGTGTCATACCATATTTTTGGTGGCAAGGGAAAATCGGGATAACCGACTCTCAATAAGCATAGTCCGTGAGCAGGTGCAGAATATTTCACTTCTTCTCGCCGTTCTTGTTGCCAGATTTCGGTGAAATTCTCTACTGTCCGTTGTCTAGAACCCACTTCTACTATCATGCCTATTAACAGCCTTACCATGCCATATAAAAATCCATTAGCTTGAATTTCAATATGGATAAAAGCTCCGCTGCGACGACATTCTACTGCTTGTATTTCTACCCAGGAATGCGATCGCACTGACCCAGCCCGCTCAAAAGCAGATAAATGGTGTTTTCCCAGCAGCGGTTTGAGGGCAGATGTCATTAAGGATTCATCTAAGGCTGCATAATAATAATGCCAACTGAAGGGTTTTACGAATAAATTCGGTAATTCTTCGGTGTATATAGTGTAACGATATCGTCGGTAAACAGCGCTAAAACGAGCGTGCCAACTTTCACTTACACCCGCTGATGCCCTGATCAATACATCTGGGGGCAAATAGCTGTTGAGAACTTTTGCCCACTTATGTGCGGGAATTAAACCTGTAGCCTGAAAATGAGCGACTTGAGCGGCAGCATGGACTCCAGAATCAGTTCTCCCTGCGCCGTGGAGTGCTACATGATACCCCAAAACTGTGGCTATAGCTGTTTCTATCTCCTCTTGGACGGTGCGCTGTCCTTTTTGTCTTTGCCAGCCGTGAAAATGAGTACCTAGATACTGAATAACTAAAGCTACTCGCTGAGTGGGATAATGCTGGCCGCTTTCTAACATAGTTGTTTGTCAGTTGTCAGTTGTCAGTTGTCAATTGTCAGTTGTCAGTGGTTTTTCTTGACTACTGACTAATGACCAATGACCCATGACAATAACCAATAACTTTAAACTAGTTCAATAATCGCCATTTGAGCATGATCACCGCGACGGGGTACGGTATGGAGAATCCGAGTATAGCCCCCTTGACGGTTAGCATACCGAGTAGGAGCTTGCTCAAATAGTGCATGAACTAGGGTTTTGTCGTAGATATAACCTAAAGCTTCACGACGGGCTGCTAGAGAGCCATCCTTTGCTAGAGTAATCATTTTATCTACCTTACTGCGAACAACTTTAGCTCTGATTAAAGTTGTAGTAATTCGACCATGACGTACCAACTCTGTTGTCAAAGCTCTGAGGAGAGCGCGACGTTGGTCTGCTGGTTTACTAAGTTGTTTGACTCGGCAACGATGACGCATAACAATGCACTAATGAAGTTTTATTTATTAGGTTTTGCTTTAGCTGCTTTTGGAGCTTCTTTCTGGAGCCAAGGTAATACCCAAGCGCCGCTGTAAAGCTTCCACTACTTCTTCCGCTGACTTTTGACCAAAGTTTTTGATTTCTAAAAGGTCTTCTTGGGTATAATCCAATAAGTCCGCTACAGAGTTGACTTGGGCGCGTTTGAGACAGTTATAAGCTCTTACAGACAACTGTAACTCTTCAATTGGGATTTGGGCTGTGGGGTCATCTGGGTAGTCTGAACCTATATCCGTTAGTTCTAAGGAGATATCTTTCAAAGGGTTGAATAAATCTACCAAAATTCCAGCGGCCGATGATAGTGCCTCTTGGGGAGAGATGCTACCATTAGTCCATACCTCCAACAGGAGTCGGTCTTTCAAAGAACCATCGCCACGAGCTTCTTCCACACTATAGTTGACTTTCCGTACAGGCATAAATACTGAGTCAATTTGCAGAAAATCCAAAGATGTGGCTTCTTCTCTGCCTCGTTCTACAGTGCGGTAACCTTTGCCTCTCTCAATGCGAAATTCCATTTCCAGTTTGCCACCTTCAGCGACGGTGGCGATATACTGAGTTGGGTCAATCACTTCTACTTCGCTGGGTAAGTCAAAATGTGCCACCGTTACCGTAGCAGGTCCATTCACGACTAAGCGACCAATTTGGGGTTGAGCAGAATAACTCTTGAGAATCACATCCTTCATGCGCATGAGGATTTCCAGTACATCTTCCCGCACACCCGGAACCGTTGCAAACTCATGACTAACACCAGCAATTCTCACTGCTGTTACTGATGTTCCTTCTAAATTAGAAAGTAACACCCGCCGCAACGCATTACCAACAGTTGTTCCTTGTCCTCGCTCTAGAGGTTCGAGAACAAACTTGCTGTAATAGCTCCGACTTTCCTCAGCATTAGATTCTACACATTCAATTTGAAACTGCGCCATGGAGTAGCCTCCCTTTTTAAGGTGCTGCTAGAAGGTAAATTAATTGCCTCGTTTTCCAGTTGACAATTGACAGTTGGCAATTATCGCCTAAATTTGATATCTTAATTTAGCCTACAGGTATTGTTTTTTTGGTTTCCACAAAGTTGATCAACCTGGGGGAAAAGCTGATTATCGCTTTGTGACGCGAACTTATTTACCCCATGGGTCTAAATTGGATAGGTACTCCCTTGGGGAAAATAGTTCAAAATTACCAGCCACACAGGGCATTGCTGATTATTTTCCCGAGCTTCAACCTACCGGCTTGGGTGCCAAAATAGTTTTGTTTAAACTCGACGGCGCTTGGGTGGACGGCAACCGTTGTGGGGAATTGGGGTAATATCCCGAATGAGTGTAATTTCCAGTCCTGCACCTTGGAGCGCCCGAATCGCAGTTTCTCTGCCGGCACCAGGGCCACTAACCATGACTTCGATTTGCCGCATTCCTTGGTCTGTGGCTCGTCTAGCCGCGCTTTCAGCAGCGGTTTGTGCCGCAAAGGGAGTTCCTTTTTTTGCCCCTTTAAATCCACTAGAACCAGCACTTGCCCAGGAGATGACATCTCCTTTTTGATCGGTAATCGTGACAATGCTATTGTTGAAAGTAGATTGAATGTAGGCAATGCCGTTGGGAACGTTCCGTTTCTGTTTTTTGCTCCCGGTTTTTTTGGTTGGTTGTCTGGCCATATTTGTTGAGTAAATTTAAGGTACAACTTGCCCATTGCCGCAAGTTTAGAAAAATTATTTACCGGGAGCTTTTTTCTTCCCAGCCACCGTCTGTCTTCTACCACGTCTGGTTCTGGCGTTGGTACGAGTTCTTTGTCCCCGCACAGGTAGGCCCATGCGGTGTCTACGACCTCTGTAACAGCCAATATCAACTAGACGCTTAATATTTAGCCCTTCTAAACGACGTAAATCCCCTTCAACTTGATAGTTGCTTTCGATTTCGCCTCTGAGGGCTGTGACATCAGCATCACTTAGGTCTTTGACGCGGGTATCTGGATTTACACCAGTAGCCGCGAGAATTTGATGTGATCTAGTTAAGCCAATTCCGTAAATGTATGTTAGACCGATTTCAACGCGCTTATCGCGGGGAAGGTCTACTCCGGCAATCCGTGCCACAATGAATTTCTCCCTATTGTTTTCGTAATTGCAGTTAGTAAAACGTGATCTGGCCTCAAGCCTTTAGTCCCGTTCTTAACTTTGATAGATTTGAATCTATCCCTGACGTTGTTTGTGTTTGGGATTTTCACAAATCACCATAACGCGACCACGACGCTTGATCACGCTACATTTCTCACAAATCTTCTTAACCGAGGCTCTGACTTTCATGCCTTTTAAAATTGACTCCAAATAGTAGATTATAGCATTTATAGAAGAAATATTTCAGTTATGTAACTAGAAAAAAACCAATTGATTTATGGTAGAATTCTCTACATAGATTTATTTCTTCCGCAGACGATAGGTGATTCTACCTTTGGTTAAGTCGTAGGGTGTTAATTCAACTTTGACGCGATCGCCAGGTAAGATCTTAATGTAATTACGGCGAATTTTTCCAGAGATGTGTGCTAGGACATTAAAGCCGTTATCTAAGTCAACACGAAACATTGCATTAGGCAAAGATTCGGTGACAGTCCCTTCCATTTCAATTAGATCTTGCTTAGACAAGTTTTTTCCTCAACTCAACAATCTCCTATTATTCTTGTACACTTGTCATGCATAAAGAACACAATTAGAGAAATATCTCAACAGTTTATGAATATATCTTAGCTAAAATTGACTTGTGCCTGGGCGAGAAAGTAGGGTACAGGTAATAGGCCATCATGAAATCAGTTTTTTCCTTCTACCTACATAGAATACTGTCCCTATTTCTTTTAAGCAGCTATGATATTTTGCAAAGCAGTAAAAACTTCTTCTTGGGACTGATTACCGTTGACTGTGAGGAGTTTTTCGCGCTGGCTGTAATAACTAATCAAGGGTGCAGTATCATCACGATAAACCTCCAGGCGGCGACGAATCACCTCCTGAGTATCATCTTTGCGTCCGCGTCCGAGTAAGCGACTAACAACAGTTTCATCTGGCGCATCCAGATTGACTACCTTTTCACCACCCTGTCCTAAATTTTCGAGTAATTTTGCCAAAAACTCTGCCTGTGTAACTTTACGGGGAAAGCCGTCTAAAATCCAACCTGATTTAGCATCTGATTTTTTCAGACGTTCCTCAACCATATCCTCTACTAATTTATCGGGGACTAATTCGCCTTTATCCATATAAGCTTGGGCTTGGATACCCAAATCTGTTTTCTCCTGAATAGCCTGGCGTAAAATGTCACCTGTAGAAATATGGGGAATCTGTAAAAATTCAGCCAATATTTTAGCTTGAGTTCCTTTACCTGCTCCCGGTGGTCCCAAGAAGATTAATCGCGTCACTATTGTTTCACCATTCCTTCATATCGCTGAGATATAACATAAGTTTGGATTTGTTTAGCCGTATCAATTGCCACACCAACCAAGATTAACAAAGATGTTGCACCTAGCCCCTTAAAAGTTGGCACTTTCAAAGCACTTTCCACTGCGGTAGGAATAATTGCCACCAAACCCAAAAAGATAGCACCTAAAAAAGTGAGGCGATTTGTCACCCGTTCAATATACTCACTAGTAGCCTTACCGGGACGAATACCCGGAATACTAGAACCCATTTTTTTCAAATTCTGAGCCACATCTACAGGGTTGAGAATCAACGAAGAATAGAAGTAACTAAAGAAAACAATGGAAATTAAGTAAACGAGGGCATATACCCAAGGTGCAGAACCACCAGGACTCAGGTAGGTATTAACAATGTTTGCTAATTCGGGATTTTTAGTAAAATTGGCGACTAAAAGCGGCAAACTCAGGATGGCCGCCGCGAAAATAATCGGCATTACCCCCCCAGAATTAAGACGTAGGGGTAAATAACTCCGCTGTTCTGCTAAAACCTTTCTACCCACTTGACGACGGGCAGAAATAATAGGGATGCGGCGCATTCCCTCTTGTACGAACACAATACCCACAATAGTGAGCATAAAAACTAGTACAAGAACAATGACACGGCCGACAATTTCCCGTCCACCCACCTGTACCAAGTCAATGGTATCACCCAGAGCCTTGGGTAAAGAAGCAACAATGTTGACAAAAATCAGCAAAGATGCACCATTACCAATACCCCGTTCCGTAATTAGTTCTGATGCCCACATCACGAACATTGAACCAGCAGTGAGAGCAATTGCGGTTTCTGCCACAAATATCGGACCTGGGTTGAGGGCAAATTGTTGGAGGAATAATGCCGAAAAAGCCACGCTTTGAATAATTGCCCAACCTACAGTCACATAGCGGGTAATTTGTGATATTTTCCGCCGACCTGCTTCCCCTTCATTTTTCTGTAAATTTTCTAAAGAGGGCAGAGCGGCGGTGAGCAATTGGATGATAATGGAAGCATTAATAAAGGGCAAAATCCCCAAAGCAAAGATCCCCAAAGTAGAGA
Organism: Anabaena sp. FACHB-1391; assembly: GCF_014696755.1. NCBI lineage: Bacteria > Bacillati > Cyanobacteriota > Cyanophyceae > Nostocales > Nostocaceae > Anabaena > Anabaena sp. FACHB-1391. Next base: position 16,882 of record NZ_JACJQS010000001.1, read on the forward strand.
GTCCTCGTCCAGAGAATATATCCAACAAGCCAAAGATGGAATTATTGCCCGATATAGCTTCAGCAAACTTAGGTCTATCAATTCCTGGTACAGGTAAAAAGATGCCCAAACGAACTAAAATTAAAATACCTACGGTAACAAGCAGCCTACCTCTCAGTCCGGCTGCTTGCGCCATTTGCATAAAAGTTTCTTGAGCCGTTGGGGCTTTGTCTCGACTGATCATAGAGTTTTACCTTTTAAGTATGAGGTGTGAAGTATGAGGTGTGAAGTTTCCAGTGCTTGATCTTTTATCCTTCATCCCGCATCCTTCATCTTTTATGCAGCTGTGGCTGTAGGCCGCGCTACGCTATCACAACTCCCACCAGCAGCCTCAATTTTGATACGAGCTTGACCCGTGAAAGCAGCGGCCTTTACCCGGAGAGGAACATTTAATTCCCCATTTCCCAAAATTTTCAATGGCCCCTTAGCAGCGGTTAAAATACCAGCCTCCTTTAAAGATTCCAGAGTTACTTCTGAGTTAGCAGGTAAATCATTTAACTTCTCTACATTAATGATCGTGTAAATTTTCCGATTAACGAGAGGGAATCCCTTGAGTTTAGGTATCCGGCGGTACAATGGCTGTTGACCACCTTCAAAACCTGGTCTTGTCCCACTACCAGAACGGGATTTTTGACCACGCATCCCTAGACCAGCACTAGCGCCTTGTCCAGCAGAAATACCTCTACCTACGCGCTTACGGCGTTTTTTCGAGCCTTTTTGAGGCTTAACATCGTTGAGTCTCATTTTGATTGGGGATTTTAGATTTTAGATTTTGGATTTGAGATTGAGAATCTGATACAAAGGGCGACTAAATATAGAGTTTCTCAATGGCGATACCGCGATCTTCAGCAACTTCACTTAATGTCCGCAGGGTCGATAGAGCGTTAACTGCGGCTCTAGCGTTGTTTAAAGGATTGTTTGAACCTAATTGTTTAGCCAGAATATTACGTATTCCTGCTAACTCTAATACAGTCCGTACAGCACCCCCGGCAATTACGCCTGTACCTGGTGCAGCTGGACGCATCATGACCTTAGCTCCACCACCAATACCATCAATGGGGTGAGGAATAGAATTGGATTTAGTGATAGGGATGTCAATTAGATGTTTTTTACCATCAGCGACACCCTTTTTAACTGCACCAATTACATCTGAGGCCTTGCCAACTCCGACTCCAACTTGTCCACGTTCATTACCGACGACGACAATGGCGCGGAAGCTAAGTTTTTTACCACCTTTGACGACTTTACTCACCCGGCGGATTTGGATAACTCGCTCTTGCCAGTTGGTTTCTTCTTTTTTCGCACGACTTGCTTTACGACGACCGGTTACCATAATCAATGTTCTCTTTTAGTTGTCAGTTGTCAGTTGTCAGTTGTCAGTTGCTACTGACCACTGACGGACTTAGAAATCTAAACCAGCCTCCCGTGCTGCCTCGGCTAGGGCTTTAATGCGACCGTGATAGAGGTTGCCACCCCGGTCAAAAACTACCTTGGTGATGCCTTTTTCTAGAGCGCGTACTGCTACCAATTTACCAACTTGCACTGATGCTTCACAGTTAGCGCCAGAAGCGATATTGGATTTTAATTCTGGTTCTACGGTTGATGCCGCTACTATAGTTTCCTGTTTGGTATCATCAATCACTTGAGCGTAAATATGCTCATTAGATCGGAATATAGCCAGACGGGGACGTTCGGCCGAACCGTTAACTTTACCACGAACGCGCCGATGACGACGCTGTTTTGATTCTCTACGAGTAAGTTTCATATTTACTTCTTACCACCCTTACCAGTCTTACCAGCCTTGCGTCTGACCACTTCACCGGCATAGCGAATACCTTTACCTTTGTAAGGTTCAGGGGGACGAACGGCGCGAATTTTCGCGGCTGTGTTGCCGACAATTTCCTTGTCATAGCCACTGACTATGACATTAGTAGTACCTTCTACCGCAAATTGAATTCCCTCTGGTGGTTCAATTTGCACTTGATGGCTATAACCCATGTTTAAAACTAGGTTACGCCCTTGAATTTGAGCGCGATAACCGACCCCTTGGATTTCCAAGCGACGTTGAAAACCCTGGGATACTCCCTCTACCATGTTGGCCACTAGTGTGCGGCTCAAACCGTGCATTTGTCTAGAGGTCCGGGTTTCATCACGACGGGTAACTAGCAATGTTTCTCCGTCTTGGGAGACGATAACATTGTTAGGTAGTTGTCGGGAAAGTTCACCTTTAGGACCCTTTACCACTACTTTGACACCATCAATCGCCACTTGAACTTTGGCGGGGATGGTAATTGGACGTTTACCAATACGAGACATGATTTTTTGTTCTTTGTCTATTGTCAGTTGTTAGTTGTCACTTGTCAGTTGTTCGTTGTTTTGCCACTGACCAATGACCAATGACCAATGACGATTACCAAACGTGGCAAAGCACTTCACCGCCTAGATTTTGGCGGCGTGCTTCGCGGTCAGTCATAATCCCACTGGATGTAGAAATAATGGCAATACCGATACCGCCTAGCACTCTTGGTAATTCTTTTTTGTTGGAGTAAACTCGTAAACCGGGTTTACTGACTCGCTTGAGGGCAGTAATTAAAGGTTGGCGATTTTTACCTTTGTATTTCAGGGAAATAACTAGGTTACGCTTTACTCCTTCTCCTGCTTCTTCAACTTCCGCAATAAAGCCTTCTTCCCGCAATACCTTGGCAATACTCCGAGTCATCTTTGTAGCTGGTACTTGCGTAGTTTGATGTTTCGCCATATTGGCATTGCGGATGCGCGTCAGCATATCTGCAATTGTGTCGTTAGCCGCCATCGTTCCCTCTTTAGATGAACTTATTGATCACGAAAGGGCATTCCCATTTCCTTTAATAAGGCGCGGCCCTCTTCGTCTGTTTTTGCCGTGGTGATAATAGAAATATCTAAACCTCGGACTTGGTCAATTTTGTCGTATTCCACTTCTGGAAAAATTAGCTGTTCCCGCACACCTAGAGTGTAGTTGCCACGTCCGTCAAAGCTTTTGGGGCTGACACCGCGAAAGTCTCTGATTCTAGGTAGTGTCAGGTTAATCAGACGATCTAAGAAGGCGTACATCCGTTCGCCTCTGAGTGTCACCATAATCCCTACAGGCATACCTTGACGAATTTTAAAACCTGCGATCGCCTTTTTAGCCCGTGTTACTACTGGTTTTTGTCCAGTGATCAGGGCAATTTCGCTCAGGGATGCCTCCAGGGATTTAGCATTTTGAGCAGCTTCTCCCAAACCTCTGTTGACAGATACTTTGATCACCTTCGGCACTTGATGCACGTTGGTGTATTCAAACTGAGTAATCAATTTTGGGACAATTGTCTCTTGATATACAGTTTTTAGTCGTGTTATGGCCATAGTGTTTCTCCTTATATCCCCTGGGCTTGGTCAGGGAATTTTAGATTTTGGATTTTGGATTTTGGATTTGAGATTTTGGTGGAAAATCTAAAATCTCATCCTCATTCACCAGTTTATTTATCTAAAATCTCACCTGTTTTTTTGAGCATTCTCACTTTCTTACCCTCGGCAGTGAAAGTGTAGCAGACGCGACTAGCAACGTTTTGTTTGGTAGAATAGAGCATCACATTAGAGCTATGAATGGGGTACTCAGTCGTGACTATTTGCCCTGATTCCCCTTCTTGCTGGGGTTTCACGTGCTTGGTTTTCATGTTGACACCTTTGACCACAACTTTGCTCAGTTGTGGTAGTGCTTTAATCACTTCACCAACTTTACCTTTATCTTTGCCGGCGATGACTTGCACAGTGTCACCGGTTTTGACGTGCATTTTATAAAAAACTTTGGGTTGTGGCTGCTTTGCCATTACAGCACCTCCGGAGCCAGAGAAACAATTTTAGTAAAGTTTTTATCGCGCAGTTCTCGAGCTACCGGACCAAATACCCGTGTACCTCTAGGATTACCTTCCTTGTTGATGATAACTGCCGCGTTATCATCGAAACGGATGGTCATACCGCTATCACGACTAATAGCCTTACGAGTACGCACAATTACTGCTTCTACAACATCAGACTTTTTGACAGCCATGTTGGGTGAAGACTCTTTGACAACGGCGATAATTCTATCACCTACGCCACCATAACGGCGGTTACCTGCACCTAATACGCGGATGCACATTAGTTTTTTAGCACCGCTATTATCTGCGACATTCAGATAAGATTGGGGTTGAATCACAACTGGTCTCTCTTTTGGGTTTGTTGTAGCTTATGTTACAACAGTTTACGCTGTAGCTTTGGTGTTCAGGATTTCTGTAACTTGCCAACGCTTAGTTTTGCTTAGGGGTCTGGTTTCTTGAATCCGCACGCGATCGCCTATTTTGCACGTATTTTCTTCGTCGTGAACTTTATAGCGGCGGGTTTTAACTACGATTTTGCCGTACTTGGGGTGAGGAGCGCGGTTTTCTATGGCTACTACCACAGTTTTTTGCATTTTATCGCTCACTACCAAGCCAACTCGTTCTTTGACTGCCATAATCTTCTACTTTTGCTCTTGGTCTGAAAGACTTGCTGCCCGTTTCCGTTCTCCTTCTACTGTCAGCAATTGGGAGAGTCGGTGGCGTGCGTGTTTGAACTGGTGAGGCTTTTCTAGTTGTCTTGTGGCTTTTTGCAAGCGCAACTGGAATAGTTGTCTTTTAACTGCAACAATTTCCTCAGCCAGACGTTCGTCATTTAATTCTCTAGCTTCCGCAATCTTGGGAAGAGGCATAAGCTACTCCTGCTCCTGTGGTTGAGAGCGCACAATAAATTTGGTCTTAATTGGCAACTTAGCGTCGGCCAATCGCATAGCTTCGCGGGCAATTTCTTCAGCAACGCCGCCAATTTCAAACATAATCCGGCCTGGTTTGACTACGGCTACCCAAAATTCTGGATTACCTTTACCAGAACCCATCCGGGTTTCAGCAGGACGCATGGTGATTGGTTTGTCTGGGAAAATGCGAATCCAGATCTTACCACCCCGGCGAATATAACGAGTCATTGCCCGACGGGAGGCCTCGATTTGCCGTGAAGTAATCCAAGATGGTTCTTGGGCTTGGAGTCCAAAGTCCCCAAAGTTGAGGGTACTGCCACGGCTGGCCAGACCTTCCATACGTCCGCGTTGTTGTTTGCGGAATTTAGTTCTTCTAGGACTTAACATGATTTGTCAGTTGTCGGTTGTCTGTAGGGGCAAACCCCCCGTGGTTGTCCGTTGTCCGTTGTCAGTTTTTTTTGCCACTGACTATTGAGCATTGACTAGGCTTCATTGGAGCGGTCTTCAAACTGTTGACGGCGACGTTGTTGTTGCCGGCGACGGGGTTCGCGTTCACGGTCTCCACGGTCACGGTCACGGTCACGGTCACGTTCTCTGGCTGGTTGGGTGGGAGCCTGTTCTTGACCAGGAATAATTTCTCCTTTAAATACCCAAACTTTAATACCGAGAATCCCGTAAATTGTCTTAGCTGTGCAGCCAGAGTAGTCAATATCAGCACGCAAGGTATGGAGAGGAACTCTGCCTTCACGGGTCCACTCTGTCCGGGCAATTTCTGCACCGTTGAGCCGACCACCGATTTGGATTTTAATTCCTTGTACTCCTGCCCTTTGCGCCCGTTGAATTGCTTGACGGACAACTCGACGGAAGGAAACACGACGTTCTAATTGTTGAGCAATGTATTCAGCAATTAGATAGGCATCAGCATCAACTCGTTGGATTTCGACTACATTAATGCGAATTTGGCGATTACCACCCAATGCCCCTTGCAGTCCCAACCGTAATGATTCAATACCTTGACCACCACGACCTACAACCACACCTGGTCTGGCTGTACGTACTTCTAGGTCAATTTGATCGGCTTTGCGCTCGATTCTCACTTCGGAAATCCCGGCGTTATTTTGCGCGTATCTACCTAGTTTTTGTTCAATGTATTGACGGAGTTTGTAATCTTCTTGTAGAAGTTCTGGATAACGGTCAGGTTCTGCAAACCAACGGGATTGGTGTTCTTGTGTTATACCCAGTCGAAAGCCGACTGGATGAATTTTCTGTCCCACAAATGCTTCCTCTAAAATTTCTGACTGTACGCAATTTTCTTGTGCCTATAAAGCTGTTTACTCAGCAGTAGCGCCGGCGGAAACCGCAACAGTTATATGACACGTTGGCTTGCGAATTTGGTAAGCTCGACCTTGCGCTCTGGGTTGAAACCGTTTTAGCACTGGACCTTGATCAGCGTAGGCTTGACTAATTACCAAGTCACCCCGGTCTAGTCCAGCATTATGCTCGGCATTAGCTGCGGCACTTCTGAGAACCTTTAATATTGGTTCACAAGCACCATAGGGCATAAATTCGAGAATGATTAGTGCTTCTCGGTAGGAACGCCCGCGAATTTGATCAAGTACACGGCGCACTTTATAGGGAGAAATGCGTATATAACGGGCGATCGCTTTTACTTCAGTAGTAGTATCAGTTGCCATAAGTTAATTGTAGATTGCGATTATCTCCCTGATTTTTTGTCACTTTTGCCATGACCTCTGTAGGTACGAGTAGGAGCAAATTCTCCCAATTTATGACCTACCATTTGTTCATTGACAAATACAGGAACGTGCTGCCGTCCATTGTGAACAGCGATAGTATGACCTACCATCAAGGGTAAAATTGTCGAAGCTCTCGACCAGGTTTTAACCACTTGTTTTTCATTTTTTGCATTCAACTTCTCAATTTTCTTGAGGAGATGGTCAGCAATAAACGGACCTTTTTTTAAAGAACGACCCATAGTGCAATTTTCGATTTTGGATTTTGGATTTTCAATTTCTGAATTTTGGATTTTGGATAACTAAGCTGTCCCATATTAGGCCTCAAAAACTTTGAAAGCTTAAAAATAGACCCAATCTAAAATCCAAAATTTAAAATCTCAAATTCTAGGACTGACGGCCACCACGTCCACGTTTAGAGGATTTGCGCCGACGACGGATAATTAATTTAGTGCTTGCTTTCTTGCGCTTACGGGTCTTAGCACCCAATGTAGGTTTACCCCAAGGTGTTACAGGACCGGATCTACCGATAGGCGCTCTTCCCTCACCACCACCATGGGGGTGATCCACAGGGTTCATGACGCTACCTCTAACCTTGGGACGACGGCCTTTCCAGCGATTCCGTCCAGCTTTACCAGCACTCAGGTTTCTCGCGTCTGTATTACCGACTTGGCCAATGGTGGCGTAGCAATCACGGCGAATCAAGCGGACTTCACCTGAAGGTAATTTTAAAGTTACATAGTTGCCTTCTTTAGCGACAACTTGGGCAGTTGCACCAGCAGCACGGACGATTTGACCGCCCTTACCTGGAGTCATTTCCACGTTGTGAACATTACTACCCAGGGGGATATTTGACAGTGGCAAAGCATTACCATCTTCAATGGGAGAATCAGGTCCTGCAATCACCTTTGTGCCTACAGTCATGCCATTGGGTTGCAAAATGTAACGTTTTTCGCCATCTTCGTACAATAACAAAGCGATCCGCGCATTCCGGTTAGGATCGTATTCAATGGCTGTAACTGTTGCCCAGACATTCCGCTTATCTCGCTTAAAGTCAATAATGCGGTAAAGTTGTTTGTGTCCGCCACCCCGACGACGGCTGGTTATCCGCCCTTGATTGTTCCGACCTTTGGGACGATGAACTGATTCAGTTAATGATTTTTCTGGCTCAGTTTTGGTAATTTCAGCAAAGTCGGAGATTGTAACTTGGCGAGTACTGGGGGTATAAGGGCGATAAGAACGAGTACCCATAGTTGAATTTTGAATTTTGGATTAATCAATTTTGGATTTTAGATTTTAGATTTTAGATTGTTTCTGATCTCAAATCTCTCATCTAAAATTTCTAGACTTCTGGGAAGAGAACTTTTCTAATTTTTTCTTCGTCCCCAGGAGCAACGGTGACAATAGCTCGCTTATATTGGGGCTTATAACCAATAAATCTACCTACACGTTTTTGTTTCCGTGGTGGGTTAGCGGTATTGATTTTGACGACCTTAACTGCAAATAGGTCTTCAATGGCGGCTCTGATTTGTGGTTTAGTGGCTTTAGGAGTTACTTCAAATGTATATTTGTTTTGCTCCATGAGCATGGTCGCTTTTTCGGTGAGAATGGGGCGACGCACTAAATCGGGTAGGTCACGGGTGGCAATTAGTTTAGACACTGTAGACCTCCTGAATCTTCTCTATAGTTGATGATGTGACAACAATTTTGTCAGCATGGAGCAGGTCGTAAACGTTTAACTGGTTAGCAGGAATCAGTTTTAAGTTTTCAATGTTCCGGGCTGATAAAAGCACGTTTTCTGCAATTTCCGACAAAATCAACAGTGTTTTTTGTTCCGGTGCAGCACCCCATCTAGCTAATGCGGCCACGAGTTCCTTTGTTTTAGGACGTTGTAACTCGTTGCTAAATTCCTCAACAATTATTAAGTCTTCAGCACGACTAATAAAGGCTGTTCGCAATGCCAAACGGCGTTCTTTGCGGTTCATTTGTAGGTTAAAATCTCTGGGCTTAGGTCCAAAGATCACACCACCACCACGCCATAATGGTGAACGAATAGAACCTGCACGGGCGCGACCTGTGCCTTTTTGCCGCCAAGGTTTACGACCACCACCACGAACTTCGGCACGAGTTTTAGTGCTGGCAGTTCCCTGGCGAGAATTGGTCATTTGTCTGACTAGGGCGCGGTGTACGATATGCGCCGCTGTTGTTTCTTTGGCAACTCGTAAGTCAAAGCTGGTTTCCCCAACTTGCTCTCCTTGCCAATTTTTAATTACACTCTCTACCATCTTTGTGTCCTTTGTCAGTTGTCAGTTGTCTTTTTTTGCCAATGACCAATGACTATTTTTTACCAACTTTCTTTGCCGGGAGAACGTTAACTAAAGCTCCTGGTTTACCAGGAATAGCTCCCTTAATGATGATTAAGTTACGTTCTGTATCTACTCTTACTACTGTCAGTTTGCGAATTGTGACACGAGTACCGCCTAAACGTCCTGCCATCCTTTTCCCGGGATAAACACGACCTGGGGTTGTACCAGCCCCAATAGAACCTGGCGCTCTGTGGTTTTTAGAACCGTGGGACATAGGTCCACGACCGAAGTTGTTACGCTTCTGGTTGCCGGCAAAACCGCGACCGATACTTGTGCCAACTACATCTACAATTTCACCAGCACTAAAAATGTCTGCTTTAATTTCTTGACCTAAAGCATAATCTCCAGCACTATCGGTGCGATATTCATTCAAATGACGGACAGCCGGGGCAGATGATTTAGCCAAATGTCCCAACAATGGTCTGTTTAGTGCCTTGGGTTTAACTTCACCATAACCAACTTGAATGGCTGCATAACCGTCGGTCTGTTTTGTTTTAACTTGTGTAACGGTGCATGGACCTGCTTGGATGACTGTGACAGGAATAGATACTCCTTCTTCATCAAAGATTTGGGTCATGCCCAGCTTGGTGCCGAGAATACCTACAGACACAGTTACTGGTTCTCCTTCCTAATTTGACTAATGGAAATCGAATTGGCAGTTTTGTCACGGTTGCTTGCAGGTAAACTATACCTTCAGAAATTTGGACTGGTGTTAATCAGTACAAAATCTTGGCAACACAACAATTCTTGCTCTTTCTGTTTTAGTGAATTTGTTTATTTTCACTTACCTAATCTAATCACCATCACAGGAATAGTTGCCTACCCTATTGAGAAGGTGTTACTTCTACCTAATGCGAGGCTTGATTGCTTTGCGCTGTGTGCAGCAATGCTTTCGTCCAAGCAGTTGCTCTGGCACTCTACCGTTGTAGTGGGACTTAAGTGGTTATTAACCCTCAGTATCCGTTTCCTGACCATTAACATAATGCCATAAAACCAACATTATTGATCTGGAACTACTTCTCTTAATTAATAGTTTAAACTATTGTTTGAGGTCTGGCCTAATTTTTTTAGGATTTACGGGAGTGATTTGCTGTGGGAGCCTACATAAGATTTTGGCTCTCGGTTTGTGTCCTAGCTTTTTTAGTTTAGCAGTCTCTTGTCTAGATAAGCTAATTTATTCTTCTGGGGGAACTAACTAGAATATCAGATGCTAGGACTGGCTGATAACTCTAAAATAAGATGGCTATCTAATTTACTATTCGGTCACAATCTAACATTGTAAACCATTCATTAATTTTTGTCTAGTATTTTTTTTAGATATTTTTAGATATATTATTGGGATGCTGATAGGGGGGTGATTTTGCCTAGATTTTAGCTTGAGATTCTCAAGGTTGATGAAAATATGCAGCTTCATTTAACTTAATCTACTAGCAGAGAGTGAATAATAGAGATATCTGAGATGGGATAGGAAGAAAATCTATGGCCTTAATTACCACTGGTAACGGTTTCATCCGCAATTTGGAGAAGTTTGGTGCGTTGGGTGTTTATGTTCCTCTGGAAGGGGGCTATGAAGGTCGCTATTTGCGCCGTTTGCGGGCTGCTGGCTATGTTGGCCTCCATATTACTGCTAGAGGATTAGGTGACGTGGCTGCATATCTGACTCAGGTTCATGGTGTGAGACCGCCACATTTGGGTAAAAAAAGCACTGGTAGTGGTGCTGCGGTGGGTGATGTATATTATTTACCACCCATACTCGATTCTCATTTAGCACAATTACCTCCTAAGTCGAAGGGGTTAGTATTGTGGATAATTGAGGGACATATTTTGTCTGATCAGGAAGTTGAGTATTTAATGGATTTACCCAAATTAGAACCAAGGGTTAAAGTAGTAATTGAGAGAGGTGGAGATCGCACTTTCCGCTGGAAACCTCTAGAAAAGACTCTGTTAGCTAGTTAGGGGATTTCCTGCCGTTCGCCCGTACAATGGTCAGTGGTCAGTTGTCGTTTGACTGACTGCTGGCTGTGGTTGTGACATCGAAACAATATCAAAACAATATAGTGAATCAGGGAAAATCAACCAATTCCTTCTAATTTGGCGTGAAGGTAATAAAGCGAAAATGAGACGTAAATCTTCTAACAATAGACCGACTAATACCCCTAAAGCCTCTATTTTCCAATCTCCGATTTTTAACTTCGCCAGCATTGCCATTTTTGGGGGGGTGCTGATTTTGGGAATTGGAATTGGGATTGCATTTAGTTCTACAACTACATTGAGTTCATCAAATGTGGCTTCCCGGGAGTTCATTGACACTAAAGCGCCAAATCCTGAGATTTGCGTCCAGTATGGAGCTAGTGCAATGGTGATGGATGCTAGATTATTTGTCACTCTTAATCCTTTTAATGTTTATGTTGCCCAGCCTAATATCCGTCCTGGATGTGTAATTCGTCAAAATAACTGGGCAATTTTGGAAAATAAAAAACTTGTGACTTCAGATCAGGTCAGGGAATGTAAAAATCGTTTGAATACCTTTGGCTTTACAGGGGACTTAGACAGCGAAAAGCCGGATATTAGATGTATATATCAAAATGAATCGGCTCAAAATTTCTTTTTATCTCAACCTGGGGCTGTGGGAACTCCTCAAGATACGGAAAGATTTTAAATATATAGGACTTACGCGAGTGTCACACAAAATAATATTTTTGTGTTTTTCGTGGAGGCTTTAGCCCTGATTATTTTCCTGTAGCATCTTGAAGAGAGGTCTAAAGTTCTGACTACAATAAGACTTACCCGCAGGTTACGGAATAATCAACCACGAAGGAGCGAAGATCACGAAGGAAAGAGGCTTTGAAAGATATTTTGCGTAAGTCCTGATTATATGTAGGATATTATGCCTGTTGCGTAGGTGCTGATAGTCTGGGTGGCGTAGCCTGTCTAAAATTTTTGTATGGGTAGGGGTTGACCAAATTCGATAATGGGAATTTCTGTAGGGTTGTTTGGGGAATTATTTTTGTTGACTGTAGGCTTAGGAAACATTGCTGAAGGGATGGGTGAATTGGGGACTGATGCGGGATTTTGAGAATTTAGAGGTGGTACAGTGACAAAAGGTTGTTGGGGGTTGGTAATCAAGTTTGTGGATGGTGGTAGGGTGGTGGAGAGATTTTGGGCGGGGGAAAAGGTAATATGGGGACTAAAGACCCAGCGCGTGGGTTTTTGTGGGGAAAGGGGCAAAAGTTGTATTTGATTGGATTGTAACTGAGTTCCTGGCGCTAAATCAAGAACTATGCGGGTGACGTTTTCGTTCATTTGAGAAATGCGAATTTTCTGAATTGCACCTGAGTATTCTTTTTGGGTGGGGACTTGACCGAGTTTGGTGTTAGGCAAATCAAGCACTAAACGTGGTGGTTCGGGAAGGTAAAAATATTGAGGTTTTACGGTAGCTGAGAGGTTAATTTTTAATTGCTGTGCTTTGGGGTTAAATTGCCAATTATCCAATTGTGCGACTGCTTGGGCAAAACTGATACTAGGGCTGAGAATAATTAGGGCAAATAAGCTTACCCTCATCGCTGGCAGAATTTGATTATTGCTAATTTTCATGACTTGATTATTTGGGGTTGGGATGTTTAGCACAGTGTACCGACTATCAAAAGTTAGGAATTGGGAATTATTTCTTGGGTATTAATTGCTGGTAACAGAGAGGTCAGATGTGAGGTAATTTGACTGTAACGACGGGTAATGAGTAAAGAAGAACGACATTGAATGGCGAGTTGATCTGTGTATCTTCCTAATGTTTGACGTTCAATTCCCCAGAGACGACTAGTACCAACAATAGTTAAATCAACATTTTCTGAAGCAGTAATTACTGTTCGCATTGGGTCTGGAGTGGTGACGGTGTTGATCTGAATCCGATCGCGGACACTCTTAGGTAATTGCCCCATCATGGCGTTAAGTTCATAACTTAGTTCGTCTGGGGTGTGATGTCCTTTAAATACCTGTAAAACTTGCAACATACAAGTATCATGGTTAATGAGCATTCTCAAAGCGATGATCAGGGCTAAATCGTCATGAATGTTAGCCGAGTAGGGAACTAATAAACTTTCAATAGCGTCTCCACCTTTATCTACAAATACGGCTACGTCTACTGGTGTAGTGCTAAGAATTTGTCCAACTCTTCCCCCTAAACGATTGTTACTAAAAGCGGGACGATGCCAGCCAACGAGAACTAGGTCTGACATGACAATTTTGGCGGCTATTTGTGCTGTTTCTCTGGCGACATTGCTAGATATCCGAACTATGGGATGGATATAGGAGCGTGTTTCTGGTGGTTCTAGGGTAGCGATTAATTCTTCTAGTTTTTGACGACGTTCGGCTATGAGTCTATCGGCTTCGTTGGGGCTACTCTCAAAGCTATAGTCTTCTTCGAGTTCAATGAAACTGAGGGGATAAACTACGGCGGGTTGTCGGTTGTTGATGGCGATCGCTGCTGCTAATTGTAACAAACCTTTTTGGGTGTCGGGATTAGCTACTGGAACTAAAATCCGATATTGTGATGAATAGGGTTCACTAATTTCTGGTGGGGTTTCTGGTGGAATTTCTGCTTCTGGTTCAACAATATCTAATCTAATCAGGCGTTTAGGATATGTCCATTCTAGTAATGGTGAGGTCATGAATGTTGTCACCAAGGCCATAATTACTAACATGGTGAAAAGCAAGGGTGTAATTACTTTTAATTCTAACCCGATATTCAAGACGATTAACTCAGTTAAACCACGAGTATTCATTAACCAACCCAGGGCGGAAGATTCTCGTTTGTCAATACCGCTGAACCTAGCCGCTACATAAGCACCAATATATTTACCACCAATTGCCACTAATAAAATCAAGGCAGACAATAGCCATAACTTAGGACTGTTGAGTAAACCAATTTGTGTTTTTAAACCACTGTAGGCGAAGAATATTGGTAATAGAAAGATGAGGACAAAATCTTCAGTTTTGATGGCCAATTCTCTGACTAATTCCTCATCTTTGGGCATGACTGCGCCTAACAGGAATGCGCCAAAAATCAGATGAATACCGATAAATTCCGTAATTAAAGCGGAGGAAACAACCCCCATATAAATTACAGCCAGGAGGAATTGACTCAAGCGCCCAGCCCGACGATGATGTTTACTCAAACGTTTGAGAAACCAACGTCCAACTGTGAACATGAAGCCAATATAAACAATACTTTCAATAATAGTGAGAACGGCCTGTTGATCAATGCTACCATGACGAGCAACGGCGATCGCTACCGCCAAAATACACCAAGCTGTGACATCATCCACTGCGGCGCAAGTTAAAGCTAATGTGCCTAAACGAGTTCCCTGTAAGTTATTTTCGGTAATAATTCGCGCCAAAACAGGAAAGGCAGTAATTGACATTGCTGCCCCTAAAAATAAAGCAAAAGGAGCAAAATTGACATTACTACTGGAAACTAAAGGATACAGTACGAAAGATAATACAAATGCAGAAGCGAAAGGAACAATAATACTGAGATTGGAAATGAGAATGGCAGTTTTTAAGTTACCACTCAGATATTTGGGATTTAATTCTAACCCAATCAAAAACATGAAAAATATTAGCCCTATTTGCGATAAAACGTTCAAATAAGGCATTGTTTCTGATGGAAAGAGATGATGTGCTAGATCAGGAGCAATTAAACCAAATAATGATGGACCAAGCATAATGCCGGCGAATATCTCACCAATTACCAATGGTTGTTTAATTGCTTTAAATCCCAGTCCTACAAGTCTTGAGAGTCCAATAACAATTAGCACTTGAACTAGAACGAGAACAACTGTGTGCATAGTTTCCCCACTAACGATTACCAGATTTGACGCAGATAATTTTTGATAACTGTGAATATTGTCAATATGATTAGATACATCTGGAGACCATTTTTATTGGTTTGAGATGTTAGTCATGGTTACTTTACCATCTTAATGGTTAATGCTAAAAATAACTAACTATCAATTTATTGATTAAACTAGAAATAATTTGACAATCAGCAATAATAAAACAAATTAAAGAGAATCTAGGATTTATAACTGTTGATCAAGAAATTATTTAATCCAAAAAGTTAATCATATAGAATTTACGCAAAAAATCACGAAACCGGGGGTAATTAATGAATTACCCATAAGCAATAATCAGGTTTATGGCTAGGCCACAACTGCTATCAATAATATTTTCGATATTTATCATGTCATAAATGCTGTCAGTTACGTGAGTATTGGTCACCAGAATCAAGTCAAAATATGGACTTTGATAGTGATTTCCCAGTAAATGTACCACATATCTGGGAGGAGCAGCTAGAATTTCGGCGATCAAGCCAGAGAATATAGTTCAAAAATGACGAAAACTGGCATTAGTCGGGGATTCTCAAGGAGAAAATTTATTTTTATAGTCAAAAAACTTGTAAATATTGCGTTAATTTTTGTTAAGATTGAATACGGCGTTAGTTTTGCCCCTTTTCCTACCCAAGAGACACTTCATGCTGCGACTAGAACATATCAGTAAAATTTATCCTACAGGCGAAGTTCTTAAAGATATCAACTGGGAAGTCAAACCAGGAGATCGTATTGGTTTAGTTGGTGTTAATGGTGCGGGAAAATCTACCCAACTGAAAATTATCTCTGGGGAGATTGAACCGACTGCTGGGGAAATTATTCGTCCGGCTAGTTTACATATAGCTTATCTTAACCAAGAGTTTGAGGTTGACCCCACTCGCACAGTCAGAGAGGAGTTTTGGACTGTATTTAAAGAAGCTAACGAGGTACAGTTAGCTTTGTCTCACATACCTCGTGAGATGGAAACTGCCTCTCCAGAAGAGTTAGATGAATTAATTCACAAACTAGACAGGTTGCAGCGGCAATTTGAAGCTTTAGACGGATATAACTTAGACTCCCGCATTGGTAAAATATTACCAGAAATGGGATTTCAATTGGAAGATAGTGATCGCCTAGTGAGTGCTTTTTCTGGCGGTTGGCAAATGCGAATGAGTTTAGGTAAAATCCTCCTCCAAAAACCCGATTTATTACTATTGGACGAGCCGACAAACCACTTAGATTTAGAAACTATTGAGTGGTTAGAAAATTACCTCAGAGGTTTAATTACCCCGATGGTGATAGTTTCCCATGACCGGGAATTTCTGGATCGTCTTTGTAACCAAATTGTAGAAACTGAACGGGGTGTTTCTAGTTCTTACCTGGGTAATTACTCATCATACCTACAACAAAAAGCAGAAAATCAATCGGCACAGTTGAACGCTTATGAACGTCAACAAAAAGAACTAGAAAAACAACAAGCATTTGTAGATAAATTCCGCGCTAGTGCTACCCGCAGTACCCAGGCAAAAAGTAGAGAAAAGCAACTAGACAAAATTGAACGCATCGAAGCACCTGTAGGCGGAGTCAGAACCCTACATTTCCGTTTTCCTGATGCTAGTCGTAGCGGTAGAGAGGTAGTAGAAATTAAGGACTTAACCCATATTTATGGAGATAAAATTCTATTTTTATCCGCAAATCTGTTAGTAGAAAGAGGAGACAGAATTGCGTTTCTAGGTCCTAATGGTGCGGGTAAATCCACACTTTTGAAAATGATTATGGGTGTGGAAAAACCCACAGAAGGGATTGTTAAATTAGGAGATCACAACGTTATTGCTGGTTACTTTGAACAAAACCAAGCGGAAGCGTTAGATCTAAATAAAACTGTCATGGAAACCATTCATGATGAAGTTCCCGAATGGACAAATGAAGAAGTTCGCACACTGTTAGGAAGATTCTTATTTACTGGTGATACCGTATTTAAGAAAGTTGGGGCATTAAGTGGAGGTGAAAAAGCTCGGTTAGCGTTGGCGAAAATGCTATTGCGTCCAGCGAATTTAATCATTTTGGATGAGCCTACCAATCACTTAGATATTCCAGCGAAGGAAATGATGGAAGAGGCCTTACAAAATTATGATGGTACAGCCCTTGTAGTTTCCCATGATCGTTATTTTATTTCCCAAGTAGCTAATAAAATAGTAGAAATTCGTGATGGTGAATTTCGGGTTTACTTAGGAGATTATCACTATTATCTGGATAAGAAAGCCGAAGAAAAAGAATTAGCAGAATTGGCAGCAGCAGAAGCGGAAAAAGCCGCAAAAAAAGCTGCCAAAGCTGCCAAAGCCGGAGCAAAACGAAAGTAGGTAATATCGGCAAATGGGTGACTGATTGTGATTCTGGCTTTCTGTCACCTGTTTTTTAAGCAGCAATTTACATCTCCCGGTTCGCCCATTTTTTAAGGAGTTAGGAAACAGCTTTACGGTACTTATCCTTGTATAACCCGATTTTATTTATTGGCAGGTGCTGAAATCCAAACTTGTAAGCAGCCGAGTCGGACTTTAGTTGCAAGAGATCATCATCTGGGACTACAAAGCTGACATCGTTCTTAATTAAATTTCCCTCGATAGTAATAGTCTTGTCGGTCAGTTTGTTCTTTAACTTTAACCAGCCGTCACCAAAATAGACGTTACGTATAATTTTATTGCCTTTGGGAACGCCATATTCATCTTCTAAAATTTTCACCAATTGAGGGTAGCGGATACTGTAGGGCGGATGTTTATAGTTCATATCTTCCAGCTTTTCCACCATTCTCCAATTACCTCCGCGAGCAGCACTGGCTTTTGCCCAGCCTAAAATACGTGCATCTACAGATATTGAAATCTTATTTTTAACAAAGATGTTGTTCTCTACTGTGTTATCACGTCCGCCACCGATTAACACGCCCTGCTGCACTTTATAGAATAGGTTACCATAGATTGTTGTACCGCTAGTACCGTCGTCAAGGTACACTGCCATAACAAGAGTAGAGTGAGTAGAGTTGTTTTGCTTTTGAAGTCCGTACAGGTGGTGAAAATAGTTATAGCGGATGATGTTCCCTTGCTGGGTGTAGTCTCCACCCATATAAAATGCCCCAGCATCATTAGTTTCTAAGCAAACGTGGTGGATATTGTTGAACTCAATGATGTGATCGTTGCCGCTAAGAAGAATAGCATTGTGGGGCGCGTCATGAATCAAATTATGTGAGATCAGATTACCAACACCTTGAATAGAAATGCCTGCTCGGTACGTCTTCACCCACCTAGCATAATTATGAATGTGATTATTGATAGCATAGTGCTTTGCTGGTGTCAGGGTTTTGCGATCGCCTCCATTCAAGACTATACCCGTTTCACCAATGTTATATACATCGCTGCTAATGACACCGTGGCGGATTCCTCCCTTAATTTCCACCCCATTTGTACCAAGGTTACGAATTTGACAGCCTGCAACCAAGACGTTCTCCCCCTTAACTATCCTAAGGGCTGCACCTCTGGAATCTTCAAATATCAGACCACTCAGGGTAATATAAGATGCAGCATTTAGGGAAACCAGTGGCTCTTTCATCATAGAAACAATAGCCCGGTTGTTTTCCACAGGTGTTGGTGGCCAAAAATAGAGAATGCCAGTTTGACGATGCAAATAATATTCACCGGGGGTGTCCAATTCTTCTAGGAGGTTAAGGACGTAATAACGCTTGCCCTTTGTGTAGCCATAGACCCCGTGGGGCGGCTCAGTAGCAATTTCGTGAGTCTGTGTGTTGATCAGCTTGACTTTTTCATAGGAGTCTGCCCAATCCCAAGTCCAGTAGCCGTGTAACCAAATATCCCGCTTATTATTCCATAGCTGAGGGCGATTGCCGTCATAAGTGAACCTACCACCATTCTTTCCCGCCGGCACATCGGCGATTTTTAGATCACCCTGGTTAGGCCAACGTGCTATGTGCATGGGTTGGTCTGCAAAAAACAGTTCTAAGGGAGAAGGATGATCGGGTCTTCCGAAGCCGCGTGGTGAGAGTTGTCCGTAATCTGTAATCCCCTGTGCTTTCAGATCGACTTGTAGGATCTTGCCACGGGCGACAGGTTGCATCTGCTTGAGGATACTGTGATCATTAACAGGGTAGAAATCCCGGATCTCCTTTCCCCCAGATAGGCGAACTTGCTCATTTAAGTAGGGACGGTAAACAATAGGCGAATCCTTTGTGCCGCTATCTTCTGCATTCAGGATAAATGGTACCTTACGTTCATAAATGCCCCCACGTAGGTAGACAGTAACGCCGCCTTTAGGGAATTTACGCCCCTTTTTCAGAGTACGGATCTGATCACGCACCCGCTCAAGTGTCTGGAATGGTCCATCGGTCTTCTCTGAATTAGGGGCTGCAATCTCACCTGACCAGGTATCGTTTCCTAAAGGAGAAACGTATAGGTTTACTGGTGTCGAACTGGCATTTGCTCCTAATATAGTGCAGCAAATAACAAGTATCAGCCCAATGCAGAAATACCATAGAGTTTGCAACCTTATACTGATGTACATTTGGTATCTGTTCCTGAAAGCTAATCCAAAATTAATTATACCCGTGAGGTGTATATATATAAGGTGGATTGACTCTTTTATTCTTGGAGAGGTTTCCCGTTTCCAATAGATAAGTTATCTACTATTAAAAAAATAAAGTGAAATCCTGATGAGACAAGAATTTTAAAAAGCTGACTGGTAAATGCTGACCGGGGACTGGGATAAGATCAACAGAATTTAACTTCCATAAATGATTAGCAATGGTATCATTCAAGTATTACAAAAAGTAAAGGGCGATTTTACTATGACCAAAGCACCTGTTGCTCCTGTGGTGCTAGTCATTCTAGATGGATGGGGCTACTGTGAGGAAAAGCGAGGAAACGCTATTATTGCTGCCAAAACTCCCGTCATGGACAGTTTATGGGCAGCCTATCCCCACACCCTCATTCGCACATCAGGAAAAGCCGTAGGGTTGCCAGAAGGTCAAATGGGCAACTCGGAAGTTGGTCATTTGAACATTGGCGCTGGTCGGGTCGTACCGCAAGAACTGGTACGGATCTCAGATGCTGTAGAAGACGGTTCTTTAAGGGTAAACCCAGCCCTGGTGAAAATTTGCCAGGAAGTCCGTTCCACTAATGGCAAGTTACATCTAGTGGGGCTTTGTTCTGATGGGGGGGTGCATTCCCATATTACCCATCTATTGGGACTACTTGACTTAGCCAAGGAACAGCAAGTTTCACAAGTTTGTATCCATGGGATTACTGATGGCCGTGACACGAAACCAAAAGATGGAATCAGGTTCATCCAGCAGCTAGAAGAATACATAGAGGATATTGGTATTGGTGAAATTACCACTATTAGTGGTCGCTATTATGCCATGGATCGTGATCACCGCTGGGATCGAGTCCAACGGGCTTACGATGTAATGACAACAGACGGTGCAGGCAATGGACTCTCGGCTGTAGAGATATTGCAAGCATCCTACGCTGAAGGTATTACTGATGAGTTTATTCTCCCCGTCCGTTTGCAACCAGGTGCCGTAGAATCGGGTGATGGGGTAATATTTTTTAATTTCCGTCCTGACCGTGCTAGAGAACTAACTCAAGCTTTTGTCAGTAAAACTTTTAACGGTTTTGAAAGACGGCAAATTGTGCCGCTTTCTTTTGTAACTTTTACCCAATATGATCCAGAATTACCCGTTTCTGTGGCTTTCGAGCCTCAAAACCTGACTAATATTCTGGGTGAAGTTATCGCTAACCGTGGTTTAAAACAGTTTAGAACTGCGGAAACGGAAAAATACGCTCATGTCACCTATTTCTTTAATGGGGGAATGGAAGAGGCTTGTGTGGGAGAAGACCGGGAATTGGTCAGTAGTCCCATGGTAGCGACCTATGATCAAGCCCCAGCGATGTCAGCACAAGCTGTGACGGATGTGGCGATCGCTGCTATTAAAAAAGGCATCTACTCCCTAGTAGTGATGAACTATGCTAACCCTGATATGGTAGGGCATACGGGACAAATACCGGCTACAGTAACAGCTATTGAAACGGTAGATCTTTGTTTGGGTCGTCTGATTGATACAATTGGTAAAGCTGGTGGTACGGCAATTATTACTGCTGATCACGGCAATGCTGAGTATATGCTAGATGATGGCGGTAATCCTTGGACAGCGCATACTACCAACCCAGTTCCCTTAATTTTGGTAGAGGGTGAAAAAGCCAAAATACCAGGATATGGAACAAATGTGGAATTAAGAAATGATGGCAAATTAGCCGACATTGCCCCAACTATTCTGGATATTTTACAAATATCCCAACCCCAGGAAATGACCGGGCGATCATTACTCAAAGCCGCAGAATATGATTTACAATTAACTCGTACTCCTGTACAGGTGGGCTTGTAAAATTGTAAAATGTTAGGGGTTTAGTCCTGGTGACTGGAAGTCGCAGCTACACAATCAAAGTCCGCCGGCGCGGACTCAAGAAAAATCAAGATTTTGAAACCTACGCTGGTGGGTTTTGCCTGTGTAGACGCGGTTTCTAACCGCCAATTTAGCTAAATCCCTGATTGTTTGATGACTTCTTATAACCAACATTTCTAATATGACAATTACTAACATCGTACAAGGTATTTGGGCATTTTCTGCTCTTGGTTTAATTGTTCTGGTTTTGTTACATAGTCCTAAAGGTGACGGAATTGGTGCTATTGGTGGACAAGCACAATTGTTCACAAGTACCAAAAGTGCCGAAAATACTTTAAATAGAGTTACTTGGGCGTTAACGGTGGTTTTTATGGGTTTGACTGTGGTTTTAAGTGCTAATTGGTTGCCCAAGTAGTTGCGAATGAAAATGGGGAAAATGGGGAAAATTACCCAAAATCAACGATTTTGGCGACGGTTAATGGCAGTTCTGATTTTAGCAATAAGTACAGGACTGTTAGTTATTTTTACTAGTTTTCCAGTTAATGCTGTTTTTAGCGAACAGGAGAGAAATTTTCAATTATCTAATTCTCTATCTGTGCTTGAAAAGCACCATTCTTTACCACCAACTCTGGTAAAATGGCACGATAAAACAAATAGTGGTGATTATTTTGATCAAATCAAATCTACTAAAGTTGGTTATTTAATTTGGTCAAATTTTCCGGTAAAGGTGAATATAGAAACACCAAAAGATATTGGTGAAAAACAATCACAAATATGGGTTGGCAATGTTTTAAAAGCAGTTGAAGAATGGAGTATTTATTTACCTTTACAGGTAGTAGAAAAATCTGATATTGCTGATATTAAAATTATTCGTAAAGTTCCACCTTTACAACTTGAACCTAATAGTAAAATACCTCGTGCGCGTTCGGCTTTAACTACTTATGATTTATATACTGCAAATAATATTCTATCTCACAGGTTTACAATTCTGTTGAGTCCCAGTCAAACTGGTGAATATGTACTATCGGCAGCGCGTCATGAACTTGGCCATGCTTTAGGTATTTGGGGTCATAGTTTGTTACCAACTGATACAATGTATTTTTCTCAAGTTCGCAAACCACCGTTTATTTCTGTTAGAGATGTAAATACTTTAAAACGGGTTTATGAACAACCTACAGGTTTGGGTTGGTCTGTTTTAGGGAAGGATTAAATTTTCCCGACGGAAAATATGATATTTTAAGATATTTTAAGATAAACGCAACCAGTTTTTGTCTAAAATCTGACCTAAAGTGTAGGGACAGAGTTCTGGTAAGTTAGTTAATTTTCTTTTGATTTTAACATAATCTAAAGCATTACTGTAAATCAGATTAGTATTTTATACTAAATTGTTGCGTAAGTTAGTGGTTAATTCTTGATGATTTGGTGACTTAGCTTAATATTTTATTAATTACGCTTATACATGGAAGATAGTTCTTCCTCGTCTCTTACATCATAACAAACTTTTCGCCCAGTGTCAATACCTTATACTTTATAATTTGCCAGTTTGGAGGCTGTTAAAACGGTTTGATGCCAACTTTATTGTTAACAGCCTCTTGATTTGATTAAACTCGACGCAGGTTCATGAGTTCTTGAGGAGATGCCAGCATATCAATAGCTACAAAAAATATTTTTCCTTCAGGATTGATCAAAAACCGCCAAGAAATATTCATACCGACAGTAACACCAAACCAAGGAGTTTGGACGATTCCTGTAATTTTCAGTTGCTTAGAACCGTCTGGTTGAACTTCACAGATACCTTGTTGCGGCATCATGTTAAGTCCTTGTGCTTCTTCGCGCATATATTTAGCGATCGCTTCCCGTCCCACAATTGGCTTTTGGAATGGTGGTTGTAGCGCACCGTCAGTAGTGAATAGCGCAATAGCAGCATCAAAATTATCTGCATTCATGGCTTCAATATAGCCTAACACAGCGGGTTCTGTAATGCCGTCAATTTTCACCGAGGAAATCACTGGAGTTGTGCGTTGGAAAGCAGGTTCTGTAGCTGCTTTGGGATAACTACTAGGACCGAGGTCAGAAGTATCAAATCCCATATCTACTACAGTATTTCGCAATACGGTAATTTGCTGACCTGGATCAAGTTTTTGTGTAGTTTCTAATACAAATTTTACACCAGGGGACATTTGATAACCAACGGGGATAGGGGTAATAACTCCCTGTTTCATCAATTCTCCTAACTCGTACCAGAACGCTAGTTTAGTATTTACACTGAAGAAACCATAGGCACGGCTAATAGGAGTATCAGCGCGACTGGCTAAATCCCGCATGACTTTTGTTTGTTCTTCACTGGACATTTGCTTAATTTGATTAAGCAAACCCTCGGCTAATTGTAAGCGTGCCGCTCCTGGTGCAGCAGGAGTAATGGTTTTACCCATTTCAGTATAAGCGTACCAAAGATAAGCTAATTGATCATCAACGTTAAGTTGATCGAACAAGGCTATAGTTGCGGGAATTGGACTAGGAACTTGAGTATTAGAAAAAATAGTTTGAGCAGACTGGATAGTTAATGCCACAATTGGAATCTCCAAGATTATGTGTTTATTAGTCGCTATGAAAACTTAAGTTAAAAATGTTTATGATGAACTTAGGTTTTATGTAAAGTAATGTAACGGAAATCTTAATTTTTGTAAAGCCATGGAAATTACGACTTGACAAAATAGATTAAATGTGGTCATTCATCATAAATGAATAAATAATAAATATCTTCCTCCTCCAGAAGTAGCTAGAGGTAAGTGCATTTTTTTATAACCATTGTAGAGACGTTTCATGAAACGTCTCTGCTAGAGGTGTTTATTGATTGTCAAGAAGAAACGATGAAATTACCTAAACACCCCAACTCAGTGTTAAAGGCCGCTGTACGACGACTTGATGATAAAGCTCTTCTAATTGGGTGATGTTATCATTCAGGGTATAGCGTTCCAATACCCGTTTTCTGGCTTTTTGTCCTAACAATGTTGTTAGTTCTGGATGATCTTGAAATAGTGGTAAGAGGGTTCTTAACTGCGATCGCACGCTTCTAGTATTAATTGCTACACCTGCACCCCGTTCTAAAACTTCTCCGTCAGCACCGACATCAGTAGCTAAACAGGCTAAACCACAGGACATTGCTTCTAATAGGGATAGGGATAGACCTTCTACCAAAGAAGGCAAAATAAATACATCAGACCCCCGTAAAATTTCGATGCGGCGATTTTCGTCAGCAATAAATCCTAACCAGATGATCCCATGTTCTCGCCCATAAAAGGATTCTAAAGAAGGTTTTAATGGACCATCACCGACAATAAGTAATTTTGTATTAATTCCCATATCTGATTGTTTCCAAGCACGCAAGAGAGATTCAACGTTTTTCTCCTGAGCGATTCTTCCTTGGTACACAAATAAACGTTCAGCGCCAAATTCTGTTTTGATTTGGGAATATCCGGGAGAATACTTAATAGGATCTACACCATTAGGAATTACAGCAATTTTGTTTTCCCGCACCCCCATATTTGAGAGTAATTCTCTCTGAATTTGGGAAAAAATAATTACGCGGTCATAATGATCTAAAAAAGGGGCATAAAGTTGATAAGCTAAGAGTTGGGTACTAGATAATAATTTTGCTCCTTTACCTGCAAATGGAGTGTGAAAAGTTGCAATTAGAGGTAAATTTAATTCTTCGCAAATTTCTGGTAAAACGAAGTCAAGAGTTGATAAAGTCAGAGAAGCGTGGACTATATCTGGTTTAATTTCTCTGAGGGAATCTTTCAAAACTTTAGTTGCTTTAAAAGAGGGAATAGTGTAAACCTGGGACTTGTAGATAAATGGTAGGGGAACTTCTTGAAAATTCGGCCAGTTGTCCGTGGTGGCTTCTTCCTGAGCGAAGTGTAGAAAACTAACCTCATGTCCTCTATCTAATAAGCCGTTGGTAATTTCTCGACTGTAGGTGACGTTACCACAAAAGGGCGTTTTTTTTCCAATCCAAGCTATACGCATTCTTTGGTTATCTATAAAAAAGGCGGGTGTCAACTATACTGTTTTAATTATGCAGTTGTGATAACAGAATTTTCGTTGATGATAAAAATTCAGTTACAGGTAATTGAAAAACTAAATAATCTTGGTAATTAAAAATTCAATAAATAACTTTATTGATGATAAATATTAAAAAGTTATGAAATATTTACTTAATCACAACTTAATATACTGATTATTTAGTTTGTTTCCAGCCAAGGCTATTTTCCATCTGACTGGATTAAGTTTAGCATGAAATTCATGATTTTGATGCAGTTGTTGATGATTTAGCATCCTCAGATGCACCAGTATTGTACCAGGTAAAGAGACCGCCGCATAAGACGATGACGGCTAGGGTAAAAAATACTGCTTTTAAGCCGATAAAAGTTTCTGCTATACCTGCTAAAGCCAGGGGGAGGGAGAGAGCAATATTAATCACATTATTTTGCAGTCCAAATACCTTACCGCGCATAGCTGGGGGTGTTTCAGTTTGAATTGCGGTTTGCATGGGTATACCGACCAAAGCGCCAAATACGCCCACTAGGGCTATAAATAAGAGTACAGGTAAGAGTTGGGTTGTAAATAATGATAAACCAATTAAAGAGGCTGTCATGCCGATACAACCGCAAAAACTGAGTTGTTTGTAGGAAAAACGTTGACCAAATTGGCCGAGAATTGTCGCCCCCACAGCAACACCGACACCTGCGGAGGCTAGTAAAAAGCCGAATTGAGAGGCTTTCATATTAGGAATAATTTCCGCCATGCGCACAGCCAGAACAGTGAGGGCTGCAAAGACAGAAAATAAGATAATTAGTTGTAATAAAGCATTACGGATGCGATGATTTTCTTGGAGATAACGTAACCCGTCGCGCAGGTCTGAGAAAACGTGGGGAAATTCTGTTTCTGGGGGGTGAGGTTTTTCGTTAGTTTGGAGTAAGAATAATATTAACCCAGCGATCGCATAACTACCACCGACCAAAATTTCTTTTCCCAAGCCACCACTACCACCTAATTGTATCCACAGTTTATCTGCTAATGCTAAAACTGGTTCTCCGACTGCAAAACCAACAATTACGGAAGCCATCATTGTTGTTGTATAAAGAGAATTAGCGGAAAGCAAATCTTGTTCTTTTACTATTAAAGGAATGGCGGCTTGTTCGGCTGGTGCAAAAAATTGTGTTAGGGTAGAAACCAGAAAAGTCACACCTAAAATAATCAAGAAACCCACTGGTAAAACTCCCACAGGCTGCCAATTATGAGTGAACCATAATAAAGCAGGAATGAGTAAAACCAGAATACCGCGCCAAATATTTGATGCTACCAAAACAACTTTTTTTGACCAACGATCTACAAACACTCCAGCAAGAGAACCAAATAATACTGCGGGAATTGTAAAGGCCATCATTAAAGCGGAAACCCAACCGCTAATACTTTGATCACTAGCTTGAAACTGGCTATTAATCAAAGCGATCATTAATACTAAATAAACTTTATCAGCTAATTGACAAAAAACTTGACCTGCCCAAAGAGCCAGGAAATTCTGATTTTTTAATACAGGTAAAAAACCCGCTCGTTGATGATTTTCTGAATCTTGACCTCCCGAACCACTATCCATTATTGGTGGAGTTTCTGGTATTATTTCCGTTGCTACTGAGTCCTGATCCTGATCACAATTAATTTTGCCATTTATCTGGGTAATTTCTAGTGGTTTAGGGATATTAGTCAAGGGAATTTCTGACGTAAAACTTCCAGATTCAGAAATATTATTGAGTGATATTTCTGAACTATGAATATGACTTAGTTTAGGTGAAGAAGCAACATTATGATCTGATGATCTATGGTTTTTTTTAGCTTCGCTAGGTGAGTGAGTTCGGCTTTTTCTATCTAAATCAGACGATTGCATCATGGTTAGTGGCAAAATAAGAGTCAATCAAAGTGGCAGAGTGAATTGGTCGTTCTAAATGATACTGGACGTACTGGCGTAAAACTTGCTCAACAGCTAACCATCCAGAATAGTCGGCTGCATCTATTTGTATTATCTCTATTTCCGACAGATGTTGAAGCATAAACAGTTCTTTTCCGTTCAACAGGTAAGAAACAACTGGTAACTCCTGCTGATAAAAAACCGTTTTATCACTAGGGTCAGAGGCCAAGGATTGGGTATTGGTAACATTTGTCTTTGTTTTTCCGTTCATTTTCCGATGTTCCCATTTTCCCTGCTGTATTTGCTGTTGCAAATTTTTCCAGGCCTCTAAACAAATTATCCCACCAGAGGGAATACTAAATCCAACTTGCCAATGGGGATTTTTCCAGTCTGGAGTTAAAAACCGCTGTGTTAAGCAACAAAATTCTACTTGTGGTTTTAGACCCGCTAAATTTAAAAGCTGAAATACACCTTGAACTAAACAAGCGACTACAGCTTTTATTTCTGTTCCAGGTATATATTCTATACGCTGAATATGTTTATTAAATAATTCATAAATTTCTATTTGGGGTTGTTCGCTTAAAAATTGACATAAGACTATTTCAGCTAAATATTGACTAGCAGCTAATTTACCCAAATTCCTAGA
The DNA here is from genome assembly GCF_014696755.1 of Anabaena sp. FACHB-1391. NCBI lineage: Bacteria > Bacillati > Cyanobacteriota > Cyanophyceae > Nostocales > Nostocaceae > Anabaena > Anabaena sp. FACHB-1391. The sequence goes on from NZ_JACJQS010000001.1 coordinate 44,768, forward strand.
TAAACCCGGATAATTTTTAATAGTTTCAGCCTCAATAATTATATTGAGATTTTTGCCGGGAGAAATTAGTAATTCATTAATCACAAACATCCCCATTTTACCGCCCAGACTGGAATTTTGTTTACGCGCCCCAGTCGCCACTGCCCGAATTAAACCAAATTCCTGGGTAAGAATTGTGACTATTTTATCCGATTCGCCCAGGGGCTGAGTTTTGAGATTGATACCAGTTGCTTTGTAGGTTTTAGTCATTAGTTACTAGTAAAAAATTTTCATATTATCTATTCCCCGACCGGGTTATTACGTTGACGAAGTAAATCTACACCACGGGATGTGCCTAATCGAGTCGCACCAGCTATAATTAGATCTAAGGCTTCATTGTGTGTACGAATACCCCCTGATGCTTTGATTCCTACCCGATCTTTTGCGATTTCCTTTAACAGCTTAATATCTGCTACAGTTGCCCCACCATTCCAACCTGTACTGGTTTTTAAGAATGCTGCACCAGCATCCATAGCCAATTCTGCTGCTATTTTTTTCTCAGTATCAGTAAGAAGACTAGTTTCTAAAACTACCTTAACAGGCTGTCCGGCTTCTTCGCAAATTGTGGCAATTTCCTGGTGAACTTCGTCTGTTTTCCCGGCTTTTAACCAGCCTAAATTAATAACTACATCTAACTCAGTAGCGCCATTATCTACTGCTTCTTTAGCTTCATATAATTTCACGGCTGAGGTATTTGCACCATTGGGAAAGCCAATGACCGTACAAATTCGAGGATTTTTTTTATATAATAGTTCTGCTGCTTGCTTGACATAGCAGGGATTTACACAAACGGAAGCAAAGTTATATCTATATGCTTCATCGCACCATTGACTTATCTGTTCTGGGGTGGCAATTGGTAATAGCAGAGAGTGGTCAATAAATGGTGCAATATCAATGTTTGGATAGTCTAATGCCATCGTTTTTATTTTGGTGTAGAGTTTATTAAACTTGATGAAAATTAAAGTATTTCTTATATATTAAACCACAGATCAGGAGAAGTCAGAAATTAGTAGTATAGAGCGTGCGACTATTCTGGCAAACCACTGTTTAAAAAGTCAAGAATAGTTTGTGCTAATGATTTTGCTGCTAAGTATGGTACACCATTGCCAACAGTTTTAAACATATTCGTAAGTGACATATTTCCTGGGAGTGAAAAATTAGCGGGTAAAGATTGAATTGCTAAAGCTTCTGCTACAGAAATACGCCTAATTTTGTAAGGATGTAAATGGACTTCATTATTACCATTGAATTAAAAAATTAAAAATTATTAGTATTTCCGCTAAAATCAACATCTGAAGACAGTAAAAGACAGCAAAGCAGGAGAAACCAGACGTGCCTACACTCGGTGTAAATATTGATCATATAGCTACTATCCGTCAAGCTCGGCGTACAGTAGAACCAGACCCCATAGCAGCAGCATTACTAGCGGAATTAGCAGGTGCAGATGGCATTACTGCCCATTTACGCGAAGATAGAAGACATATTCAAGATCGAGACGTGCGACTATTGCGGCAAACCGTCAGAACTCATCTAAACTTAGAAATGGCTGCGACCGAGGAAATGTTAGCCATAGCCTTAGACATCAAACCTGATTATGTTACCCTAGTACCAGAAAAGCGGGAAGAAGTGACCACAGAAGGTGGTTTAGATATTGTCGGACAAACTGCTAGAATAGGGGCAATAGTGGATAAACTGCAAAATGCTGGCATTCCCGTAAGTTTGTTCATAGATGCCGAATTACCACAAATCGAGGCATCTGTCAAGGTAAAAGCCAAATTTATTGAACTGCATACAGGACAATATGCAGAAGCCAAAGACGAAACAACTCGTCAGCGGGAACTAGCTTTATTAGCCCAGGGCTGTGAACAAGCCATTAAAGCGGGTTTAAGGGTAAATGCTGGTCACGGACTCACATACTGGAACGTTTACCCTGTGGCCGCGCTTCCAGGTATGGAAGAACTCAATATTGGTCATACTATCATTAGTCGAGCCGCTTTGGTAGGTATAGAAAGAGCAGTTCGAGAAATGAAAGCAGCAATGGGGGGTAATTGGTAATTGGGTAAAATTCTGATCTTTTACCTCTTGCTACTGGGGAGTATTAGTTGCGAAATCCTGTAAATTAAATTAAAGTCAGACTTGAAACTTTTATGAGTTCTACACCGAATAACTTACCCCTATGGGTACAGGACAGAGCTAAGGTAATTGCAGCCAGTACAGACGCTCAATGGCGCTATCAAAAGCCACCTGACTATACCCGTTCTCAACAGAACCTAGCTAAAGAGAGTATTCACCATCATTTAGAAGGTACACTGGAAGCAATTGTGGAAAACCTAGTCAGAACCTTTGAAATGGAAGTTTCATGGAAAACCAACCCCCAACAGTGGTTATCTGTCGTTAATGACAAATTCCGGGTGAGCAGCAATGGCGGCCAACAATATACCGCTGCTGAATTAGGTGCAAAAGGTACTTATAATTTATTTATGGCTGACTCTGAACATTACAAAGCTTCTGAAGAAAGTTTTGAATCATCCCATGATATCTTTCATAGTACCTTTCCCCAAGGATTTCCCTGGGAAGTATTAGCAGTTTATTCAGGTCCGCCTCATGTTACATTCAAATGGCGACACTGGGGACATTTTCAGGGTAAATACAAAGATTATGCACCAACGGGGGAAACAGTAGAAATGATCGGTATGAGTGTTGCCCATGTTACCGATGATTTAAAAATTGTTTCCTTAGAACACTATTTTGATAATGCCCTGTTCTTGGAAAAGTTGACAGCAGGTGGCAAAATAGAAAATAGTGACAATAATAAAGGTAGTGGTTGTCCCTTTGGTTCTTGGTTTCAGGGATTAAAGAAAAGTTAATTATGCGGGGTACAGCTTCAATACTGTACCATTATTACATTCCTGACTTCTGTTTTCATGATGTCAATGAAATGATGAATCAATACTAGAAGTCGGGGATGTTAACACCTTACCATAGAATTATGGATTAGTCAGTAAACACAGAAAATGGAAAAATATTATTACGTTTTGGCCAGTCAACACTTTCTCATAGAAGAAGAACCAATAGATGAAGTTCTCAAAGAACGGACTCGTCACTATCATGAACAAGAAAAAGAAATTGATTTTTGGTTAGTCAAGCAACCTGCTTTTTTAGAAGCACCAGAAATGAGAGATATTAAAAAGAAATGTCCTCAACCAGCAGCAGCAATTATTTCCACTAATGCCCAATTTATTACCTGGCTAAAATTACGATTAGAGTATGTCATTACTGGAGAATTTTCAGCCCCTTCTCACACTATACCTAATGCAATAGCCTCTCTTAGCACCGTTTCTTAATAGCGAACAGGGAATAGGGAACAAATCATAATTTCACCTTTTCCCCAATTATCAATTATCAATATTATGATATTATGCAAAAATTACCAACTTTATCGGGTGTTTTATTATTAGCATTTGCCCCCTTAATTAGCAATATTCATCCTGTTATTGCTCAACAAAATTTTGCTAATTGTCAACAACCAAATATAGGGGAATATTTATTATTAGTATTGAGTCCGACACCGGAAAATCAAAAGCAGTTGCGTACTGCATTACCGACTGAGCAAAAAACAGTTGTTTGTCAGTATAACAACCAAACAGTAACGCGAGTTGGTGGTTTTACAAATATTGATGATGCCAACCGTTGGGCGAGGTATATTCAAAATATAGTTGGTTTATCTGCCACTATTACCACTCGTGCAACAGAACCAGTGACCCGACAAGCAACTCAAACAATACCAAACACACAAACTACAAAAATCACCTACGACCCCAAAATATTAGGGGAAGGTTATGCAATTCTGGTAGATTATTTTAACCGTCCAGAAATGGTTAGTAGTCTGCGAAACGCTGTAGGAGGTGATGTAGGTTTTGTATCCTATGGACAACGCCCTTACTTACTCGCAGTTTATACTACCAATCAAAAAGAAGCATACAATACATTAAAAAAACTCAGTGAAACCGGATTTGTGGCCATTTTAGCAGATGGTCGGAAAGTGGTTTTACTACGCTCAATTGTGCGTTGATAATTCTTAGTTGTGTTAGTTGTTAGTTGTTTATTAACTAATGACAAACGACTAGTAGGCCGCCCTAGCTAACCAAGAAATAGTTACACCCAGAACCGAACCAGCAATAACTTGAACTGGTGTATGTCCCAATAATTCCTTGAGACGGTCTTGGAAAAAGTCAGGTTTTTCATGAAATAATTCATCAATCATTTGATTAAGTATCCGGGCTTGCTTACCGGCAGCTTGACGGACACCAGCGGCATCATACATAACAATAATCCTTGATCCCGGGGTTTTTGTCGTTCAAATTCTTGTTTAGTCATGATGAATACTTGATAGCTGTGGTTTTCTTCAGGTGGCGATGAAAGTCGCTAACCCGCATTTCTGATAAACAATGCGATTCCTACGGAGCGCCTCGCTTTGGTGAGAAATCCGGGGTATTTCGTATAATATAATCAAAGCTGCGAATAACTCAACAACCGCAGTATCCCAGTTGAAAAACTCTGAAACTGCACATCTTAAAGGTTCAAAATAGTTCCTATTCGTAATTATCTCATTCCCAGTCGGAGACTGGGAATGCTATCACAGAGGCTCTGACTCCAGACTCCACTGTTTTTGAAGGCAGAGCCTTCTAGAATTCATTCCCATATAGAGTATGGGAACGAGAGATGGGAACGAGAAATTATTTTAATGTTTTTGGATTTTTAATTCACATTGTTGGAAAATATAATTCACCGCAGCAAATAATTTATCTAAATCTTGAATCATATACAGATTTTTATTTCGAGTAAATACATCACCAACCAACTTTCCAAATTGCCATATTTTCCCGTTAGAAACAATTCCAAAAATATCACTAACAAAATCATCATTAATTCTCTGAACTGCGATCATTTCAGCTAAACACTGACTCCAACCTTCTTCAAATTTGTCTTGTTTAGCTTCAACTATCAAAAAATAAGGTTTATCAAAAACAATTGTACTTAAAGAGTTTCGCTGTGTCACAGTATAATCAGGAATACCTGATAAATCCTCATCATAAGCTAATGCTTCATGACTCCAAAGAGTTAATTTACTTCGGTAAGGTTTCCATACTTCTTTCAATACTGGATAAATGAGATTTTCACAAATAGCATCTTCGGAGTTATCAATAACTCCATCTGTAAATAGCAAGTCTAATTCCTCCTTAAAAGATTCCTTAGCCGGAAATTCTACTTCCAACATAAAATTAGATTGCACATACTTGATTTGAAATTTTTTAATGACTGAACTAATACTTTTATAATTGCTAAATGCCATAAAATTGTGTCAATCCTTAAATCCTTATGACAAGGGAACAGGGAACAGGTTTTGGGCAACTTTACTTTTCGTTACTTATGTCGGTTTTTTTCCGTTCACCTACTTATAGCTTCCCATTGTACATCACGAAAATCAGCGTTTGGGTTATTCAAAGCCCGACGCAGAAGGACTAATGCTTTTTCTCTAAGTATGGTTGTCATATATGCTGCGTATCTACTTGCCATACTATTGTATCACAAAGGATAACCAACACCATTTGTAATAGGTTGATCATCTGGGAAATCCGGGCAATTACCAATGACTAGTAGGCCGCCCTAGCTAACCAAGAAATAGTTACACCCAGAACCGAACCAGCAATAACTTGAACTGGTGTATGTCCCAATAACTCCTTGAGACGGTCTTGGAAAAAGTCCGGTTTTTCATGAAATAATTCATCAATCATTTGATTAAGTATCCGGGCTTGCTTACCGGCAGCTTGACGGACACCAGCAGCATCATACATAACAATAATAGCAAAAACCGCAGCTAGAGCAAATTCTGGAGATGCCCAGCCCAAAGTTTGTCCTACACCGTCTGCTAGGGCTGTCACTAGGGCTGAATGGGCGCTAGGCATACCCCCAGTCGTGACTAGGACACGCACATCTAATTTTTGGTGTTTGACTAACTCAACGATCAGCTTTAATCCTTGAGCCAAAAAACAAGCTACAAGCGCAACCAACAGCACCCGGTTGTTAATAATTTCGCCTATGCCTATGTCCTGCATGGTATTTTGGTGAGGTTAGTAAGTGTGAGTAGTGGTTGTGTGGAGGAAAAATGAGGATACAAGCCGCCAAAATCCAAAATAGAGGTTAGTGATTGCGGCTGGTGATAAAATGAGCGAGCGCTTGGAGAGGAATAGCTTTTTCCCCATAAAATTCTAATTCAGCACAAGCCTCAGCAACTAGTTGTTGAGCTTTAGCGCGAGATTCTTCAATTCCCCACAAACTAGGATAGGTGACTTTTTTAGCTGCTAGATCCTTACCAGCGGTTTTACCTAACTGTTCTTGGGTAGCAGTAATATCTAGAATATCATCAATGATTTGGAAAGCGAGACCAATATTTTGAGAATAACGAGTTAATTTTTGCACATCTTGAGCAGATGCACCGGCAATAATTCCTCCACAAACTACAGAAGCTTCTAACAGGGCTGCGGTTTTATGATTATGAATAAAATTCAGAGTTTCTAGGGAAATATCTGATTTACCTTCCGATTCTAAATCTACTACCTGGCCACCGACTAAGCCAGCCGCACCCAAAGCCTTGGCCAGACGAATAATTACTTGTAAAACCCTATCCTTGGGTACATTTTCAGGAGTTTGGGCGGCCACATACTCAAAAGCTAAGGCCAATAAACCATCTCCTGCTAAAATAGCCACATCTTCACCATAGACTTTATGATTTGTCAATTTACCACGACGATAATCATCATTATCCATAGCGGGTAAATCATCATGAATCAGTGACATGGTATGGATCATTTCTACCGCGCAAGCTGTGGCCATGGCCATTTCTATTGTGCCACCAATCATGTCGGCGGTAGCCAGACAGAGAATAGGACGAACTCGTTTACCTCCAGCTAAGAGGGAGTAGCGCATGGCTTCATAAATCTTTTCTGGATAAACGACGGTAATGGAATTATCCAAAGCCTGTTCGCAAAGCTGTTGTCGTTCTTTGAGATAGGTAGCGAGGTTAAAACTAGCCGACTCTGATTTTTTTGGGGTTGTCAATTTTTCATCCGTTGCTACCATGCTTTGTATTCCTCTTAACTGTTCAAAATATGGGGCTGTTGTTTGCGATCTGTATACTAATTTTACGGAGGTTGGGGACGGAAACACTCACGGAATTTTAGATTTTAGATTTTAAATTTTGGATTGGAGATTCAAAGTTTACAATCTCCAGGAGTTTGAAGCCGCATTCATAAAAATTATTTCTCAATTGTCTGTTCTTTGTAAATAGCTAGAAACAGTATTTTGCAGTAACATAGCCACCGTCATTGGACCGATACCACCAGGAACAGGGGTAATATATTCTGCTACATTAGCGATCGCTTCAAACTGAATATCACCAACCAAACGACTTTTGCCACTGTTATCTGTAACTCGATTTATCCCTACATCTACCACAACCGCACCCGATTTTACCATATCAGCGGTAATCATCCCCGGAATACCTGTGGCTGCAATGAGAATATCAGCATTTTGGGTAATGTCCGGTAAATTCTGAGATTTTGAATGAGCAATTGTGACTGTAGCATTAGCCTCTAATAACATCAATGCCATGGGTTTCCCTACTAAAATACTACGTCCTACCACTACGGCTTTTTTCCCCTGTAAAGGAATTTTGTATTCCCTTAATAAGCGCATCACACCCGCGGGAGTACAACTGCGTAGACCTGTTTCACCCCGTACCAGTCGCCCTAAATTCACCGGGTGGAGTCCATCAGCGTCTTTATCCGGTGCAATTCGATGTAGTAGACTGACAGCATCTAAATGATTGGGTAAGGGCAATTGTACCAAAATTCCATCTACCCTTTCATCTTCGTTGAGTTCAGCAATGACTTCCTCCAGTTCAGTTTGACTGGTTTGGGTGGGGAAGTGTTTACCAAAAGAGGTAATTCCCACTTTAGCACAGGATTTTTCTTTGTTGCGGACATAAGCGGCTGATGCTGGGTTATCACCAACCATTAATACTGCTAAACCAGGAGGTCGGCCAATTTTACCCTGTAATTTAGTGATTGTCTCGCTGAGTTCTATTTGAATTTTATCGGCTAATGCCTTACCATCTAGTATTTTGGCAGTTTGTATATTCATAAAGAAGGGAATAGGGAAAAGTTTTTGATTTTCATCTTTCGTCTGCATCCTGATCTTTTGTTTATTTATTTATTCATTTTCTCATTTTCCCAGTCCCCTAAAATTAAATTTTTGCAGTAAAATACTAACTTGCTTTATTCACCAATTTCCAGAATAATAAATATTAGGTTATGTGAATATAAGCACAAGTCGCATACCCCAACTACTTATCCATCGTGCAAGATACCGACTCCATGAATGACATTGCTGCTGCACTCCAACAACCAGCGGATTTAGATTTTCAACTACCCGATCCAGAAGATGAACAAATTCCTGAGTCTGATTTTTTACAACAACTTGATGTAGCATGGCAGGTATGTGATCGTTTTGATTTGCAAACCGAAATTTGGCGAGGCCGGATTTTACGTTCTATCCGTGACAGAGAAAAAAAAGGCGGAGATGGGCGCGGTACAGGTTTTCTTAAATGGCTTAAAGAACGGGAAATCAGTAAAACCCAGGCCTACAGTTGGATTCAATTGGCTAATAGTGCTGATACCCTGATTTCTGATGGCAAACTCGACCCGGACACAGTTAATAACTTTAGTAAACGGGCTTTTGTCGAAACTGCCAAAGCTGTACCAGAAGTACAACAGATGGTTAGTGAAGCGGCACAAAAAGGCGATCGCATTACCCGTCGAGAGGTCCGTCAACTCAGTGACGAATGGACAGCCATGTCTTCCGATTTATTACCGGAAGAAGTCAGGGAAAAAGCCGCCGATAACAGCCTCCCACCGCGCTACATTGCCCCTCTAGTCAAGGAAATGGAAAAACTGCCCGAACTGCACCAAAAGGCATTACAAAGGGATATAGCCGCCAATCCTGACGTTGATACTGTTAAACAAGCGACTTCAGAAGCCCGTCAATTAGCTAAATATCTCAAATCTGCTGCTCAGGTACAAGCGTTAATAGCGGAAGATGTAGATATTGAAACCGCATTAGAAGAAGCCCAAAGAGTCGGTTGTTTAAGTATTGCTGCTGACTTGGTAAATCAAGCATCTCAAATCGAACAAAGTATTGCTAAGTTGTATATGACTTGGAAAAAAATTGGTAATTTAGCGGATAGGTTATATGTAGATACGGGTGCAAGTACACCTAACCTGCGATCGCTCCTCACTTGTATAGAACCCCTTGGTGGTGAAATCATGGAACTGCAACTAAGCGGCGCAATAGAACATACTATCCGCTTACAAATCCAGGAAACAAATTAGCTTCGGGTGTTACCAATTCCTCCTTATTTAGGGTAACAGCGGTGCTGCTAATTCATCCATTTTTTTAGCAAGTTCAACATCTAAATTACTGATAGCATTACCAATATCGTGGGTAGTAAGATCAACTATAACAGTGTTGTAAACATTAAACCATTCCGGGTGATGTCCCATTTTTTCCGCATAAATACCGACACTAACCATCCAACCTAAGGCAGTTGCAAAAGAGTTAAATTTATATTCTTTGTACAATTTGCCATCTTTGATTTGCCATCCTGGTAAACTCTTGAGAGCTAGTGTTAGTTCAGTTTCGTTCAATTTTCGTGCTGTCATTTTCCTAACCTACACAGGGATTTTATCAATCGCTATTCTATCTAATTACCATCTTCGGCGATTTTTGTGCTTCCATCTTTTGAGTAATATTCGCAAATAGCGAAAACTGAAATAACGGCTATACTTTTGCACCACTTCTTTTCCCACCAACAGCACCCCTGGCCAAAACAAAACTTCGGCCAAGACTAATAAAGCTGGTACTAATAGGGCTTTTTGAGCCAGGGAAATCGGTAAAAATGGTACAATGACAGCGATGGCTAACCAGGGAGAAAATGAGATAATGATTAAAATTAAACCTAGATTTTGCATATTTTATGTTTTTTTAAATAAAATTATATTTAACTCAGTATAGAGAATAATCTATTTTTTATCAAAACTCCGATCTGGAGATGTCTAATTAGTCAATTCCTATTTGGCTGAAATACAGATTTATCCGCGCATATTTGCGTTTATCTGCGTTTAATTACTTATTTTGACACCGCAGTTGAAATAGTAAAGGCTATAAAATCTGAATTAACTTAAACTGCGATCGCTACTAAGGTAGAATTAGTAAAGGCCAGTCAAAACTTTCTTTCCATAGCGCCCGATAATTGGCTAGAGTCCAATTACTGGGGAAAATCGCTGCTTTTGTTACCTAAACTCCCAGAAATGTGGAGAAAATCACAATTAGCGGCAGGAAAACGATAAATACACCTGTTAGCACCACTAACAGGCTTAAAAAATTGGCATTTTTGAGATTCCAATTTAGCTTGGACATTGGTTATGACTTCATGTATTTGTTTTTCTGGTACTAAAACATCAGTAAAAACTAATCTAATCACTATAGTTCCTTGTTAAGTTAAATTAAATCACAGTGATCATTATCCCCAATTTTATCGGGCAAGTTAAGTTTTTGTATCCAATGAGTAGGGTTAACGGAGTAATACAGAATATGCAGCAGATTTTAGACCAGGTCAAAGAAATTGATGTCCAAAGTGAAGAAATTGATTTCCAAAGTGAAGTATATAAAGATGCTTATAGCCGCATTAATGCTATCGTCATTGAAGGGGAACAAGAAGCCCACGAAAATTACATAACATTATCTCAACTATTACCGGCACAAGCAGAGGAATTAATTCGCCTGTCAAAAATGGAAAGTCGCCACAAAAAGGGATTTGAAGCCTGTGGAAAGAATTTAAAAGTAACTCCAGATCTGGAATTTGCCAAGGAGTTTTTCTCAGGATTGCACAAAAACTTCCAAACCGCAGCAGCAGAAGGTAAAATAGTTACTTGTTTGCTAATTCAATCTTTAATTATTGAATGTTTTGCGATCGCAGCCTATAACATATATATTCCCGTGGCTGACGACTTTGCCAAGAAAATTACAGAAGGAGTTGTCAAAGAAGAATACAGTCATCTTAACTTTGGTGAGGTGTGGCTGCAAAAAAACTTTACAGAATCCAAGGCTGAATTAGAGCAAGCAAACCGTCAAAATCTGCCCATTGTCTGGAAAATGCTGAATGAAGTAGCAGACGATGCCAAAGTTCTAGCAATGGAAAAAGACGCTCTAGTAGAAGACTTCATGATTCAATATGGCGAAGCATTAAGTAACATAGGCTTTACCACCCGTGACATCATGCGTCTTTCTGCTTACGGACTCGCAACTGCTTAAATACTAACCATAGGGGTGACAATTTCGTTACCCCGGAGGATTGCTGAATAATTCCCAAGTTTTGCACGACAGCACACGCCTAATATATCACTCCATGTTTGGTTTAATTGGACATCTGACTAGTTTAGAACACGCTCAATCAGTAGCTCAAGAATTGGGATATCCAGAATATGCCGATCAAGGGCTAGACTTTTGGTGTAGCGCCCCGCCACAAATAGTTGATCATATCACTGTCACCAGTATTACGGGACAGAAAATAGAAGGAAAGTATGTAGAATCTTGTTTTTTACCGGAAATGCTGGCTAATAGGCGGATTAAAGCCGCAACACGCAAAATCCTCAACGCTATGGCTCATGCACAAAAGCATGGCATTGATATTACAGCTTTGGGGGGATTTTCCTCAATTATCTTTGAAAACTTTAATTTAGAACAGTTTAAACAAGTTCGCAATATTAATCTAGAGTTTGAACGCTTTACTACAGGCAATACTCATACAGCTTACATTATTTGCAAGCAAGTAGAAACAGCATCCCAAAAACTAGGAATTGAATTATCCCAAGCAACTGTGGCTGTGTGTGGGGCGACGGGGGATATTGGTAGCGCAGTAACCCGCTGGTTAGATAAAAAAACAGATGTCCAAGAATTGCTATTAATTGCCAGAAATCAAGAACGTTTGCAAGAACTACAAGCAGAACTAGGACGGGGTAAAATAATGGGGTTACAGGAGGCATTACCCGAAGCGGATATTGTCGTCTGGGTGGCTAGTATGCCCAAAGGCGTAGAAATTGATCCAACCACATTAAAGCAACCCTGTCTATTAATTGATGGTGGTTATCCTAAAAACTTAGGCACAAAAATCCAGCATCCGGGGGTATATGTTTTAAATGGTGGCATTGTGGAGCATTCCCTAGATATTGACTGGAAAATTATGAAAATTGTCAACATGGATGTACCAGGCCGCCAATTATTTGCTTGTTTTGCCGAATCAATGCTACTGGAATTTGAGAAGTTATATACAAACTTTTCTTGGGGTCGTAATCAGATTACCGTAGACAAAATGGAGCAAATTGGTCGAGTGTCTATCAAACACGGTTTTAGACCATTGGTAGTTTAGTCAAAAGGCAAAAGGCAAGAGGCAAGAGGCAAGGGGTAAGAGGCAAGAGGCAAGAGGCAAAGATAAATATTCTCCTGGTTTTCCTATTCCCTGTTAAGAGTTCCCTGTTCCCTATTCCCTATTCCCTGTTAAGAGTTCCCTATTCCCTATTCCCTATTCCCTATTCCCTATTCCCTTAATATGGCAACAACTGAGCGTAAACCGCTACTATTAGATTTTGAAAAGCCTTTAGCAGAATTGGCCACTCGAATTGAGCAAATTCGCCAACTAGCTGAAGAGAATGGTGTTGATGTTTCCGGACAAATTCGCCAACTGGAAGCACGGGCTATGCAGTTGCGGGAGGAGATTTTTAGTAGTCTGACACCATCCCAACGACTACAAGTAGCTCGTCATCCTCGCCGACCTAGCACTTTAGACTATATTCAGTCTATCAGTGATGAGTGGATGGAGTTACACGGCGATCGCTGTGGCGGAGATGATCCCGCTTTAGTGGGTGGTGTCGGCCGTTTGGCTGGACAACCGGTAATGATGTTAGGACATCAAAAAGGTCGGGATACCAAAGATAACGTTGCCCGGAACTTTGGTATGGCTGCGCCTGGAGGCTACCGTAAGGCTCTGCGGCTCATGGAACACGCCAATAAGTTTAATATGCCAATTTTGAGCTTTATTGATACTCCTGGGGCTTGGGCGGGCATAGAAGCGGAACACCAGGGACAAGGAGAAGCGATCGCCTATAACTTGCGGGAAATGTTCTGCTTTGACGTACCCATTATTTGTACAGTGATTGGTGAAGGTGGATCCGGTGGGGCGTTGGGTATTGGTGTTGGCGATCATTTACTGATGTTTGAACACTCAGTTTATACAGTTGCTACCCCGGAAGCTTGTGCTGCAATTTTGTGGAAAGATGCTAGTAAATCCCCTCAAGCAGCGGTAGCCTTAAAAATTATCTCCCATGATCTGAAAAATTTGGGAATTATTGATGAAATTATTCCTGAACCTTTGGGTGGCGCACATTCTGACCCATTAACAGCGGCTACTAATTTGAAACAAGCCTTGGTAGAAAACTTAGATAAACTTAACCGTTTCACCCCCGCTGAACGTCGCCAACTCCGTTATGATAAATTCCGTAATATTGGTGTTTTTACAGAACTTGCTCAGTGAAATACTTACAGCTATCCCAAGGTGATCAGCCGCATAACATAACCAGGACTTAGGCAACTGGGACATTGGTAGGGTGCTGTTGATATTTGACGTACCCTACAACAGATTTTTTAGTGTGACATTTGCGTAAGTCTTAATATTATTTATCTCCCTGATAGGTAAATGAGCGGCTGCTGCTGGTGAAGCTAAAAAAATTCAAGACAATCCCATAGAATTACAGTAATGCTATAATTGCCTATGGCTGCTTCAAGATTTTTAACAATCCTCTCAGCTATAAGCATTTGTATTTACTTGATTTTATAAGTAGCTGTTGGCTCACAGCACTGGCAAAAAGTTGGCAAATATCATGAATTTTGAGCAAAAAAGACGGGCTTTGATGACTGGGGATAGTAGCGGAATTGGGACAGCAACAGCTTTAGCTTATGCCAAAGCTGGGATAGATGTAGCATTAGTCAGCCGTTCTCAAGATAAATTAGAGTCCGTAGCTAAAGCCGCACATTAAAAGTGGAAGGTGAAACCTTCTGTTTTCTAATTGGTGATTTCGTTATTTATCTCTATGAATGATAATTGACAACTGACAACTGACAACTGACAACGGACAACAGACAACTGACAACGGACAACAGACAACAGACAACGGACAACAGACCACTGACCACTGACTAACTACTAAAATTTAATCATGACTATCGCTGGTTCAAACGGTTCTAATCGCTTTCAATCTCCCCTGATTCCTGATTTAGCAGAAACTATCAATGTTCGACCAGACCGCAACACTCACGGTGGTAAAGCAGCAGAAATACATCCACCATCTGAGGAAACAATGGATGAAATGATGGCAGCTGTACGGACAATGCTAGTGGGAGTAGGGGAAGATCCTGAACGAGAAGGACTTCTGAAAACGCCCAAGCGTGTAGCTAAAGCTATGAAGTTTCTCACTAGTGGCTACAATGAATCCCTAGAAGACCTCATCAATGGTGCGATATTTGATGAAGGACATGATGAGATGGTACTGGTTAGAGATATTAACTTCTTTAGCTTGTGTGAACATCATATGTTACCTTTTATGGGTAGGGCGCACGTTGCCTATATTCCTAATCAAAAGGTTGTAGGATTAAGTAAATTAGCGCGGATTGTTGAGATGTATTCTCGTAGATTGCAAGTCCAAGAAAGACTAACTCGACAAATTGCGGAAGCACTGCAAACAGTTCTCGAACCCAAAGGTGTTGCTGTGGTCATGGAAGCTAGTCATATGTGTATGGTGATGCGCGGAGTGCAAAAACCCGGTTCTTGGACAGTGACTAGTTCCATGGTGGGTGTATTCCAAGAAGAACAAAAAACTCGTGAGGAATTTTTCAACTTGATTCGTCACCAAGCGTCCTTCTTTTAGTGAAGAATGGGTAATGGGTAATGGGTAATAGGTAACAAAAATTTTCCCATTACCACTGACTACTGACTACTGACTACTGGCCAATTAGCAAGCCTTTCAAACAATAAAGCCACTTTAGCTAAATTTTTGTGACCTGGTGAGTGTTCGACACCACTGGATAAATCAATACCATTGGGTTTAATCTGCGCTAACGCAGTCAAAATATTATCTGGTGTGAGTCCTCCCGCTAAAAACCAAGGAAGACTGGGACTAAATTCCTGATTTAACTGATACCAATCTAAAGTTTGTCCTGTTCCTCCTAGTTGTTGTGGATGGTAAGCATCAAGTAGTAGAGTATCTACATAATCGGTGTAATTTCTGGTGGTTTGTAGATGCTCTAAACTGCGGACTCGGAAAGCTTTGATAATTTCTACTTGGGGGAGAAATTGACGTAATTGATGGCAAAATTCTGGTGTTTCTTCTCCATGTAACTGCACACCAGTCAAACCAGACTCCGTAACTACTTGACTAATTTCTGAAATAGTGGTATTGGCAAAAACGCCGATTTTATCAATATTTTGGGAAATGGGAGTAATAGCGGTCTGAATTTGAGCTATAGTAACGTAACGAGGAGAATCAGGAACACAGATAAATCCTAGTGCAGTTGCACCCAGGGACGCTATGGCTATAGACTGCTGTGGTTGAGTAATGCCGCAAATTTTAACACGCATTTAATAGTGAAGCAAAGGCTTAATATCTGAAAAGTTACAAATAATCACAAATGTATATTAATTTAACTTAAAAAGTTTTGCTTTGTCTGATGTAATTTTATAATTCTGTAATATTCATTTTTTCATTGAGGAGAACACACCTTCATGTCATCAATCTTATTAGCCGCAGCATCTGTTCCTGTTACACCGGTGTGGAGTCCTACAGTAGGCATCATTATCAGCGCCAGCAGCGCAGTTGTGCTTTTATTCACTTTTGCACTGAAATCTGCTAAAGTTGGACCTGGGATGCCTATATTACCTGTAAGTGTACCAGGATTCATTGGGGCAATGGCTTTTGGTCATGTAATTGGTATTGGTATTGTGTTAGGACTGACTAACATTGGTCGTTTGTAATTGGATTAATATTCTTTTTTGTCATCAGCAATAGGTAATGAATTTACTTGTTGCTTTTTTGAACAAGATAAGATATTGATCTCCCTGACTTCTCAGAGAAGTCGGGGGTTGAAACGGATATATGGCTTTCTCTATAGTGATCAAAATCGGGAAATTGTCTATCCTAGAGTTAAGTAGGTTGGCGTGAAAAATTGTCGTTATGACAAGGGAACAGGTAACAGGTAACAGGTGACAGGTAACAGGTAACAGGTGCTACGCCACGGGGACAGGGAACAGGGAACTCTTAACTGGGAACTCTTAACTGGGAAGAGGTTTTGGGCAACTTTACTTTTCGTTACTTATGTCGTTTTTTTCCTTTCACCTACTTATACTTACATTTCTGACTATAAAAAAATTTCTGGAAATATCTAATAATGCAAACAAATTGGCAAATAGGTTCTTTATTTGGCATTCCTTTGTTTTTAGACCCCTTATGGTTTCTAATTTTGGGGTTAACAACTCTCAATTTTGGTTTAACTTACCAACAATGGGGGACTGTCGCGGGTTGGGGTGCTGGTTTAATTATGGCACTGCTGTTATTTGTTTCCGTGTTGCTGCATGAATTAGGACATAGTTTGGTGGCACAATCCCAGGGAATTAAAGTTAATTCTATTACTTTATTTTTGTTTGGGGGAGTTGCGGCCATTGAGGAGGAATCGGAAACTCCAGGACTGGCTTTTCAGGTAGCGATCGCAGGTCCTGCGGTAAGTGTGATTCTATTTTTTCTACTGGGTCTAATAGCGACTGTAATTCCTGATAGTAACCTCCTGAATGAAATGACGGGAGATTTATCGAGAATTAACTTGGTTGTGGCTTTATTTAATTTAATTCCTGGTTTACCTTTGGATGGAGGACAGGTTTTAAAAGCTGCTTTATGGAAAATTACAGGAAACCGTTTTCAAGCAGTACATTGGGCTGCAAGGTCTGGACAAATTTTAGGTTACAGTGCGATCGCTTTAGGGTTTATTATTGATTTTTTGACTGGGGAATTTATCACGGGTTTATGGGTGGTTTTGATTGGCTGGTTTGCGGTTCGCAATGCTAACAGTTATGACCGTTTAACTACATTACAGGAAACGCTACTAAAACTAGTAGCAGCTGATACTATGACTCGTAATTTTCGGGTTGTTGATGCTAATCAAACTTTGCGACAATTCGCTGATTTATATCTTTTAGAAACGACTGTACCAGAGGTTTATTTTGCTGCTGCTGATGGTCGTTATCGCGGTTTGGTGGGGATTAATGATTTGCGAACTACGGAAAGAAGTGAATGGGAAAATCAAACTTTACAAACTATTGTTCATCCATTAACAGCAATTCCAACTGTTGTGGAATCTACTTCTTTAGCGGAGGTAATTAATAAACTGGAAGCTGAACAGTTACCCCGAATTACCGTTCTTTCTCCTGCTGATACTGTTGCTGGAATTATTGATAGGGGGGACATTGTTCAAGCATTAGCACAAAGGTTAAATTTACCTATTACTTCATCGGAAATCAAAAGAATTAAGGAAGAGGGTAATTTTCCTCCCGGTTTACAATTAGGGATGATAGCGAAATCTGTGGAAAAATGAAATTGTCTGCATCAGGATAACCAGGATTTAAGGATTTTCAGGATGAAATATCAAAAATTAAACGCAGATCAACGCAAATAAACGCAGATAATTTTCTCTTTGTTCTCTTTGTTCTCTTTGTTCTCTTTGTTCTCTTTGTTCTCTGTGTTCTCTGTGTTCTCTGTGTTCTCTGTGGTTCGATAAAAAAAAGAAATTGTCTGCATCAGGATAACCAGGATTTAAGGATTTTTAGGATGAAATATCAAAAATTAAACGCAGATCAACGCAAATAAACGCAGATAATTTTGACATTTTCTCTGTGTTCTCTGTGGTTCGATAAAAAAAAGAAATTGTCTGCATCAGGATAACCAGGATTTAAGGATTTTCAGGATTTTTAGGATCAATTACATCCTGATTCTGACCAGAAAATGCTATGATTAAAATATAAATACTCCATGACTATATCAATATCAATTTTTACTATATCAATTTTTCAACTATGTCCAGACTCCTCGTTACTCAATACCAAGCGGAAGTAGAAAAAATCATTCAATATGGTGGTTCTCGCAAAGAAACATCCATTCGCGTCGCTTTCCAAAACCTCTTAAACGAATATTGTAAACCCCGTGATTTTCTCCTCATTCCCGAACTAGATTACAAACTACCAAACGGGAAAATTGTTTATCCCGACGGGACAATCAAAGATGCTTTGCGTTTAGATTGGGGTTACTGGGAAAGTAAAGACCAATACGACAAATTAGACGAGGAAATAGAAAAAAAATTAAATAAAGGTTATCCCGATAGTAATATACTATTTGAAGACTCTCAAACTGCGGTTTTAATTCAATCTGGACAAGAAACCCAGCGCGTGACTATGGGCGATGCTGACGCGGTAGATAGTATTATTAATAACTTTATTAATTATGTCCGTCCTGAAGTGCGGGACTTTCGGGAAGCAATAGATACATTTAGGCAGGATTTACCCATTATCTTAGATTCTCTCAGAAAGTTGATAAAATGTCAAGAGGGTAATAATATATTATTTGAAAACGCCAGAGATAAGTTTTTTAATATTTGTCAAAAGTCCATAAATCCTGAAATTACTTTGTTAGATATTCAGGAAATGATCATCCAACATATTTTAACAGAAGACATCTTTATCAATATATTTAGTGAGTCACAATTTCATCAAGAAAATAACGTTGCGCGGGAATTACAAGGGGTAATTTCCACCTTTTTTACTGGAAGTTTAAAGAGAAATACCTTAGGAAGTATTGAAAGATATTATGCAGTAATTAGACGCACTGCGGCTAATATTGTTAATCATCAAGAAAAACAGAAGTTTCTCAAAGCATTGTATGAGAACTTTTATAAAGCTTATAATCCCAAAGCTGCGGATAGATTAGGAATTGTCTATACTCCGAATGAAATTGTCCGGTTTATGATAGAGAGTACAGATTTTTTAGTACATAAACATTTTGGGAAGTTGTTAGCAGATAAAGATGTAGAGATTTTAGATCCTGCGACGGGAACGGGGACTTTTATTACGGAGTTAATTGATTATTTACCAACCCATAGTTTACAGCACAAATATAAACATGAGATTCATTGTAATGAGGTGGCTATTTTACCTTATTATATTGCGAATTTGAATATTGAATACACCTATAAGCAGAAAATGGGGGTGTATGAGGAGTTTGAAAATATTTGTTTTGTGGATACTTTGGATAATACCTCTTTTGAGGGTAAGCAATTGGATTTGTTTGCTATGACTGTGGAGAATACTGCGAGAATCAAAAGACAGAATGATAGAACTATTTCTGTGATTATTGGTAATCCTCCTTATAATGCAAATCAACAGAATGAAAATGATAATAACAAAAATCGTGCATACTCAGAAATAGATAAGTTAATTAAGGCTACTTATGTTAAGGAAAGTACAGCACAAAAAACTAAAGTTTATGATATGTATTCTCGTTTTTTTAGATGGGCTACTGATAGACTAGGAGATAATGGAATTATTGCTTTTATTACTAATTCATCTTTCATTAATGCAAAAGGCTTTGATGGGTTTAGAAAAAGTTTAATCAACGAATTTGATTATATTTATATAATAGACTTAGGTGGAGATATTAGAGAAGGTGATACAACAGGTAATGTTTTTAACATTATTACTGGCGTTGCTATTACCTTTATGATTAAAATAAAATCCAAAAATAAGCTACCTTGCAAAATTATGTATTGTAATACTGAAAATTTTAATTCAGCACAAGAAAAACTTGATTTTTTAGGAAAAACTAAATTTGATTGTTTTGCTTTTGAACATATTAAACCTGATCATCAAAATAACTGGATTGATTTAACTGATAATGATTTTGATGATCTAATTTCTATAGCTGATAAAAAGAATAAATCTATTTTTGAGGTATGTTCTAATGGAGTCGCTACTAATAGAGATGAATGGGTATATGATACTGATTTAGAGAATTTAGAAAATAAAAGTATATTCTTTATTGATGAATATAATTATGAGGTTCAAAGATGGATTCAATATAAAAAAGATAACAAATATCAAGATATAAAGCAAGAATCTAATCCTGTTTTAGATAAATTTCTTAGTGAAAGAAATTTAATTAAATGGAGTAAAATGATAAAAAGAGATAAATTAAGAAAAGAAAAAACAGATATTTTTAATCAAGAAGATTTAAGAGAATCCCATTATAGACCTTTCGTAAAGAGATATATCTATTTTAGTTATATTCCCATTGATATAAAAGGTTCACAGCATTTATTTTTCCCTAAAAAAAGTTCTAACAATCATGTTATTTGTTTTGCGAATAATGAACAGACTGATATTCTTGTTTTAGCTATTAATACTTTATGTGATTTGAATTTTTGTGCAAGAGGATCTAGTTGTTTTGCATTATATACTTACGACAAAGAAGGAAAACGCATTGATAACATAACCGACTGGGGACTAAAACAAATTCAAACCCATTACCAAGATGAAACAATTACCAAAATAGACATCTTTCATTATACCTACGCAGTCCTACATAACCCAGCTTATCGCACCAAATACGAACTCAACTTAAAACGCGACTTTCCCCGCTTACCCTATTATGAAAACTTCCGAAAATGGGTTAATTGGGGAAAACAACTCATGGAAATTCATATTAACTATGAAACAGTCACACCTTATAACCTAACCCGTCTTGATATTCCCTTAAAAGACACCCCTTCGACTTCGCTCAGGGAACGTCAGAAAACTATTAAAGTTAAATTGAAAGCAGACAAAACCAAAGATAGTATCATCTTAGATGATGTCACCACATTATCAAACATTCCTAAAATCGCGTGGGAATATATGTTAGGTAATCGTAGTGCTTTAGAATGGATTTTAGATCAATATAAAGAGAAAAAACCAAAAGATCCCACCATTGCGGAAAAATTCAATACCTATCGTTTCGCAGATTATAAAGAACAGGTAATAGATTTATTAATGAGAGTTTGTACCGTGAGTGTGGAAACGATGAAAATAATTAGAGAAATGTCTGAATCAGGATAACCAGGATTAAAAGATGTACAGGATGAAATATCAAAAATTAAACGCAGATGAACGCAAATAAACGCAGATAATAATGAATTGCCTTTTTCTTGGTCGGATTTGGAAAATTGAGGATATCCAAACTGTACCCTGTACCCTGTACCCTGTACCCTGTACCCTGTACCCTGTACCCTGTACCCTGTACCCTGTACCCTGTTACCTGTACCCTGTTACCTGTTCCCTGTTACCTGTTCCCTGTACCCTGTACCCTGTTACCTGTTACCTGTTACCTGTTACCTGTTCCCTTGTCATAACGACAATTTTTAATGCTAACCTACTTAATATTCATTAATATCTAATTCTCGGATCTACATAAGCATTGAGAATATCAATTAAAATACTCGCAGTGACAACAATTGCACCAAAAAATACTAACACACCTTGAACTGTGGGATAATCACGGTCAGAAATGGCTTGATATAAGCGATTTGCTAAACCTGGCCAGGAAAATGTGACTTCTGTTAAGATTGCTCCACCTAATAAGGAAGCAAATGTTAATCCTAGGACGGTTATTACGGGGATTAAGGCATTCTTTAAGGCGTGGGAGACTAAAATCTTATTTTCAGAGATTCCCCGCGCTCTAGCGGCTTCTACATAATCAGCTTTTAATGTTTGTTTTAAATTAACTCTGACAATGCGCTCAAAAATTCCACTGAGTAAAATTCCTAAAGTTAAACTTGGTAAGGCTAAATGATGTAAAGATATGAAAAATTGACTTAAATTCCCACTTAATAAACTATCAATTGTATATAAGCCAGTGATATTTGTGGGTGCGGGAAGGTTAGGGGGAAAGCGATTAGAATTGGGAAACCAACCGAGTTGAACTGAGAAAATTAATTGTAATAACATACCCGCCCAAAACATGGGTAGTGCATAAGTAATAATCCCAAATAAACGCCCGCTAACATCAAAAATAGTTCCCGGACGGGAAGCGGAAATAGTACCAACTAAAACGCCGACAATTAAGGCTACGGCCATACTAGCAAAGGCTAATTCTAGGGTGGCTGGGAAATATTGACCGATGATTTCGCCAACATTTTGGCCGCGACTGGTTAAGGAAGTTCCTAAATCAAAGTGAAGTAAGTTACCTAAATAATTGAGATATTGTAACCAAATTGGTAGGTCTAAACCAAGTTGTTTTCTTAGTTCTTCTTTCGCGCTTTCTGGCGCTCTTCCTCCTAAAATTGCATCAGCAGGATCTCCTGGTGTGGCTCTTAATAAAAGAAAGACAATGGTAATAATAGTTAATAGTTGCAATGGCGCAAATAGTAACCGAGAAACTATGTAATATTGTAATGCTTTGGAACGCGACATATTTATTAATTAAAAATTCATTAATTAAAATTTCAAAATTCATAAAAACCTCGTTCCTGGTCTCTGACAAGGAATGCAGTTTTGAGGCTCTGCATCATATTATACATATTACAGCAAGTTCAGCTTGAGTGAGATACACTTTATGCGGGCAAGACTTGTACTGAGTTTGGTCGAAGTATGCCCGCACCACAAGAGTTTTATCATTAATATCTGTACTTCATAATACTGGGAACTGCTGTATCATATAATTAACAAGAGACAGAGCCTTAAAATGGCTTTTAAATGGCTTTTTCAGCCGGAGTCGGGGAACGAGAACAACTACTTTTTAATTGTTTGATAAATCAGGTTTTGGGTGGGATCAAGTTTAACGTTATTTACGCCTTTTTGAGCAAATACATAATCTTTATTTTGCCATAAGGGTATATAAGGAAGATCAGTTAAAACTTGGGTTTGAATGTCAGTAAATATTTTTTTCCGGGCTTGGGGATTTTGTTCTTTGCGTTGTTGATCTATGAGTTTATTCATGGTTTCACTATAATAGAATGAACCCTGAGATTGACTACCACCGATTTCACAACCTTTAGTAACTGAACCTTTTTCACAGGCTAAAAATGGCTGTACATAGTTATCTGGATCTAAAAAGTCTGGATACCAATCAAGTAAAGCGACTGGATATGAACCTTTGGAAATTTCTTTAAAGAAGGTAGCGCCTTCTACATTTTGAATTTCTAATTGTAATATACCATCCATTTTAGTATCCGCCAGGGATTTTAGGGTTTGTGCAGTTAAACCGCGAGTGGGTGAACTTGCGGGATACCAAACTTGGACTTTAGCAGGATTTTCTTTGGAAAAACCCGCCGCAATTAAGGATTTTTTGGCTTGTTCAAAGTTACCATCACCATATTTGTCTTTAAATAATGGTTGGGAAACGTTGAAGGTTGTGGGAATCATGCTATAAAGGGGATCAGCTTGGGAAAATAATACCCGATTATTTAATAATGGTCGATCAATTAATGATGCGATCGCTTTTCTCACTTCTATTTTATCTAAAGGTTTTTGATTACGATTTAACACCATATAACTAACTACACTACCTTGAGCGGTAATTGCTTGCCAATCTCCTTTTTTAGCACTTGCTTCTAAGCTCTGAATTTGGTCTGGTTGTAAGGATAGGTAAGCCACGTCTACCGCACCAGTTTTAAAAGCATTAAATAGGTTAACTGGACTGGTTTGAATTTGGACATTTACACCTTTATTTTCGGGTTTTGTTCCCCAATATTTATCAAAGATATCAAATCTTAAAGAATCAGTTCCATAGTTAGCTAATTTATAAGCACCAGTCCCTACAAAGGTATTGGGTTGAAATTTCCCAGGCCCAATTTCATAGGATTTTGGTGAAACTGCACAAACTCCAGAAAATGCTAACAAGGAAGGAAAAGCTGCAAAGGGTTTTTTGAGTTTAATTGTTAATTCATATTCTCCTGTGGCTTTCACTGAAGCTATGGTATCAGATAATAAAAAGGACGGTTTACCTTTATTTTCAATGAAACGTTGAATACTAAACTCCATTGCTTTGGCATTGAATGGAGTATCATCATGAAATACTACCTCTTTGCGAATAGGAATAGTATAAGTTAAACCATCAGCGCTAACTTTAGGTAATGCTGTGGCTAATTCTGGTTTAATCTCTGTACTACCTGGTTCATACTTATATAAGCGATCGCTCATATTAAATATTAAACTCAAGGATGATAATTCATACGCATCAGCGGGATCAAGAGTTCTTGGTTTTGCCGTTGTTCCTATAGTGATCCGACCATCACCTACAGGAGTATTAACAATACTAGATGATGGTGTATTTGTTTGTTGTTTAGGAGTACAACTAACAACCAAGAATAGACATAAACAGAATAAGGATAGGAATTTTGTCATCCTACCCCACCGTTGTATTAACAGAGAACACCAAGTTATCATGGTCAAAATCTTTTCAATTAGCAGTCAGTCATTGTACCATATAAAGTAATTTTGCCTTCTGCAATGAGAGAGAAAAATTCAAGGAGTACAAACAGCCAGATAATTTGTACCCAAGTCTGGACAAAACTAGCGTAAAGTCTATATATTGGGAGTAGTCCTAATTATAGACAAATTATGGAAGACTCTCATAAGATAATTTCTATAGGAGATGCCGCTAAAAAACTTGGCGTTTCAGTTAAAACAGTGCGAAGATGGGCTGACGCTGGCAAATTGAGATTTGAGCGTAGCCCAAGTGGACATAGACGTTTTTATTTAGCAGACATAACAAGAATTACACCAAGGGATTTTAATCAACTAGAAGACCGCATAACTATTAATTATGCACGAGTTTCTAGTAATGACCAGAAAGAAGATTTAACGAGACAAAGACAGGTACTAGAGGCTTTTAGCAGTGCTAACGGGTGGCAATTTGAAACCATATCTGATTTAGGATCGGGACTTAATTACAATAAAAAAGGACTTCAGAAACTACTAAAACGCATTATGCAAGGTGATGTTGGTCGGTTGGTATTGACTCACAAAGATAGATTGCTTAGATTCGGATCTGAGATTGTCTTTACAATGTGCGAAGAATTTGAAACTCAAGTTGTAATTATCAATAAATCAATCGAAGAGACTACTTGTGAGCAAGAATTGGTAACAGATATGATTGAACTAATTACTGTTTTTTCTGCAAGACTGTACGGTTCGCAAAGTGATAAGAACAAGAAACTACTGGACAAAGTTTCTCAAGCTGTCCAAGAATATAAGTAGGTGAACGGAAAAAAACCGACATAAGTAACGAAAAGTAAAGTTGTCCAAAACCGTTCGGCTGACGCTCACGGCGAAGCATCTTTCCAGTTAAGAGTTCCCTGTCCCCGTGGCGTAGCACCTGTCACCTGTTCCCTTGCCCCAACGACAATTTTTAACGCCCACCTACTTAATTCACATAGTTCAATTATGCAACGCCGGCAATAGTTACCAAAAGACGGTAAAATCCTAAATTGAAAGCCTATAGTGACAATTAATCAAGTTGCTCTTGAGCTTTTATATCTATTTTAAAGCCATTATATCCTGATGTCGGCTGTTGTGATTACTTTAGAAACTCAAGCAAACTCTTCTGATCACTTAATTATTCAGCCACCCCTAGCTGGCCTATCTCTCCAGGGAATTATCCGTGTACCTGGAGATAAATCTATTTCCCATCGAGCTTTAATGTTAGGTGCGATCGCTTACGGTGAAACTCAAATTCAAGGGCTACTTTTAGGGGAAGATCCCCGCAGTACAGCCGCCTGTTTTCGGGCTTTAGGTGCGGAAATTTCGGAATTAAATACAGAATTAGTCACAGTTAAAGGCATCGGTTTGGGCAATTTCCAAGAACCTATAGATGTCTTAGATGCTGGTAACTCTGGAACAACCATGAGGTTGATGTTGGGATTATTAGCATCCCATCCAGGACGTTTTTTTACAGTCACAGGCGACAGTTCTTTGCGATCGCGTCCCATGTCCCGTGTCGTCAAACCGCTACAACAAATGGGGGCGCAAATTTGGGGACGTAAAGGAAATACTTTAGCACCCCTAGCCATTCAAGGACAAGCCTTACAACCGATTCATTATCATTCTCCCATTGCTTCGGCTCAAGTGAAATCCTGTATCCTCCTGGCTGGTTTAAACACTGAGGGAAAAACTACTGTCACAGAGCCGGCTTTATCACGAGATCACAGTGAACGGATGTTAAGAGCTTATGGAGCGGAATTAAGTATAGATCCAGACAGCAATAGCGTTACTATCACTGGTGGAGCGAAACTTTATGGACAAAAGGTAATTGTACCTGGTGATATCAGTTCAGCGGCTTTTTGGTTAGTTGCGGGTGCGATAGTTCCTGGTTCAAATCTGGTAGTGGAAAATGTCGGTGTGAATCCCACCCGCACCGGTATTTTAGAAGCCTTGGAACTCATGGGAGCAGATATTCAACTAGAAAATCAGCGGGAAGTCGCAGGAGAACCGGTAGCTGATATCCGCGTCCGTTCCGGTGGTTTAAAAAGCTGTACCATTGCTGGTGATATTATTCCCAGATTAATTGATGAAATTCCGATTTTAGCAGTGGCAGCAGTTTTTGCCCAAGGCACAACAATTATTAGAGATGCGGAGGAGTTACGAGTTAAAGAGAGCGATCGCATTACGGTGATGGCACAACAACTCAATAAAATGGGTGCAAAAGTTACTGAGTTACCTGATGGTATGGAAATTATTGGTGGTACTCCCTTAATAGGTGCTGAAGTAGATAGTCATACAGATCATCGTATTGCCATGAGTTTGAGTATAGCTGCTCTCAATGCTACTGGTAAAACTACTATTTACCGCGCTGAAGCAGCGGCTATATCTTATCCCAATTTCACCAGCACACTTAGGGAAATTTGTCAATAATTTTTTAGGGACAGGGTAAAGGGTACAGGTAACAGGTAACAGGTTACAGGTTACAGGTAACAGGTAACAGGTTACAGGTTACAGGGAACAGGGAACAGGTTACAGGGAACAGGTAACAGGTAACAGGTAACAGGTAACAGGTAACAGGTAACAGGTAACAGGTAACAGGTAACAGGTAACAGGTAACAGGTAACAGGTAACAGGTAACAGGTAACAGGTAACAGGTTACAGGTAACAGGTAACAGGTAACAGGTTACAGGTAACAGGTTACAGGTAACAGGTAACAGGTAACAGGTTACAGGTAACAGGTAACAGGTAACAGGTTACAGGTAACTTTACTTTTCGTTACTTTTCGTTACTTATGTCGGTTTTTTTCCGTTCACTTACTTACAGCAAGTAGCTTTGAGTGAGGTACACCTTGTGCGGGCAAGACTTGTACTGAGTTTGGTCGAAGTATGCCCGCACCACAAGAGTTTTATTATTAATATCTGTACTTCATAAGATCGGGAACTGCTGTAAATAACCAAATTGTTGATATCTGACGCACCTGACAACAGATTTTTTAGTGTCACAATTGCGTAATTCCTAATTATCCATTACCTAACTAACTGCATTGCTGAATTAAAAAATTGCCGACATAGGCCTTTAGTAATTAAAATGGTTGTGAATAAGTTTGTGACAGCTACCATAAAAATAATTAAAATTTCGTAGGATACAGCCTCTAGAGGTGTGACACCGGCTAATAATTGTCCGTTGGTGAAGGTTGGTATTGTCACCATACCAATTAACATCATTTGGTTTAAAGTCGGCATAAATGCGGCGCGAATAGCTTCTTTGCGGTAGGGTTTAATAGCCTGTTCGGGAGTTGCACCTAAGCTTAAATGGGTTTCTATTTCCGTAGGAAATTGATTGATGGTAGTAACCAAACGCTCCCCCGCTACTACGGCAGCATTCATAGCATTACCCAACAATATCCCAGCTAAAGGAATCAAATAGCGGGGTTCATACCATTTATCTGGTTGAATAATTAAAAAGTTAGTGTAAAGCAATGTTAACGCCGTACTCACAAAAATTGCTATCCAAACCAAAGGTAACACCTGGGGGATGTTTCGGCCGATGCGATTACGAGTAATAATTGCAGTAATGGTGAGAATTATTGCTAAAATCCCTACTACTGCCCAAACATTATTCAGGGCAAAAATAAAGTCAAAAATGTAACCCAGTACAAGGAGTTGGAGGATAGTTCTACCAGTAGCCACACTTAAATTTAATTCTAGCCCTAATTGTTCCCAGGCCGATATACCAATGGCAATGGCCATTAAGCCCATAGCTAAAGCCAAATCTACCATATCCAGTTTAATTAGCTCTGGCATAGTTTCTGTACCTCTTAACCAATGAAAACTTGACAAACTTATAGCTGTAACCAGTTCTGACGATTAAAAATCGCATACACAAACAAAGTCCGCAAATAAAATAAAAACTCATGATTAAAAGTGTAAATTCCATTCCCGCCTTTGATATTAAACAACAATATGCCACCATTAAAACTGAGGTAAGTGCTGCTGTCTTAGGGGTTCTGGCTTCTGGCCGTTATATTGGTGGTCCAGCGGTTACAGATTTTGAACAACAGTTTGCAGCTTATCATGGTGTCAGTGAATGCGTAGCTTGTAACTCTGGTACTGATGCTCTATTTTTAGCATTACGGGCTTTAGGCATTGGTGCAGGTGATGAAGTTATTACTACACCGTTTACTTTTTTTGCTACCACAGAAGTTATCAGTGCTGTAGGAGCAATACCAGTATTTGTAGATATTGATGCCACTACGTTTAATTTAGATGTAGAGAAACTAAAAGCAGCAATTACACCAAAAACTAAAGGGATTATACCAGTACATTTGTTTGGACTGCCTGTAGAAATGACAGGATTAATGGCAATTGCCCAATCCTATAATTTAGCAGTAATTGAAGATTGCGCTCAAGCTACTGGTGCAAGTTGGGAAAATCAAAAAGTTGGTAGTATTGGCCATATTGGTTGCTTCAGTTTCTACCCTACTAAAAATCTGGGCGGTTGTGGCGATGGTGGGGCAATAATCACAAATGATCCAGCGATCGCTACTCAATTACGAGTTTTGCGAGAACATGGTAGTAAAGTGAGATATATTCATGAAGAAATCGGTGTCAATAGTCGTTTAGATGCTATTCAAGCGGTAATTCTGCAAATCAAACTGCGCTATCTCGATATTTGGAATCACAGACGCAAGGAAATTGCTGATTATTATTATCAACACCTGAGTCTAGTTCCTGGTATCACAGCCCCCCAAGAATCTCCTGGAGGGGTTAGTGTCTGGAATCAATATACAATTCGGGTATCTGGAGTAGAACGCAATGGTGGAAGTGGTAAATATCGAGATTGGGTGAAAAATCAAATGCAGGAACAGGGTGTTAATTCTATGATTTACTATCCCTTACCCATACATTTGCAGCCAGTGTATAAAAATTTAGGTTATCAACCCGGACAATTGCCAGTATCAGAACAAGTTTGTCATGAAGTTTTATCTTTACCCATGTTCCCCGAATTAGACCAAGAACAACAAGATAAAGTCATTGATACCTTAAAATCTTGTTTGTCTTGAATTATCGGGGAACATGGGAGTAGGGGAGAAATTTCCTTATTCTCCTGACTCCTGACTCCTAGTTATTACGCAAATATTCGGGTATTGACAGTAGCTAAGGATTCTACTAAACTACGGACAGCGGCAATCATGGCTATTTCGCTATTGAGTTGGTTAATAGCCGAACCGACACCAACACCAGCTGCACCAGAAGCGATCGCCATTGGTGCGGTAACATTAGAAATACCCGAAGCACATAGTACAGGCACAGAAACCGCACGGGAAATTTCATAAGCTGCGGCCAAGGTGGGAGCAGCCTTTTCTATTAATCCCAAAGTACCGGGGTGAATAGGGTTACTGCTAGTACCTCCCTCAGTTTGAATGATATCAGCACCGGCTTTTACCAAATCTTCCGCTAGTTGTACTTGTTGATCTAGGGTAAGGATATGGGGAACGGTTACAGACAGGGTAATTTCGGGCAGCAAGGCACGGGTTTGGTAAGTTAGATCTAAAACTTCCTCTGATTCAAATTTGCGCCCTTGAGCGTAGAAAGAATCGAAATTACCAATTTCAATCAAATCAGCGCCAGCAGCCACAGCCGTTACAAATTTTTCCGGTTCAACAGCAGATACACAAATAGGTAATTTAGTCAAACTTTTAGCCAACTTTACCAAATCTACATCAGCAGCAATATCTACAAAAGTAGCACCACCCAAATCAGCGGCTTTAACAGTCGCAGCGACACTAGCAGCATTGAAGTTATTCAAACCGCTAATTACTTTTAGCACAGGATGGGCGAATGCACGTTGGAAATCAGGATACATAGTCATAATTTTTATGAGAGCAGTTTCTTTCAGTAGGAATATTTTTACATCAAATCTGGCCAGATTTGATTTTGAAAAAAAATTGATGGCGATTAATGTTGCATACTAGAGTATTTATGTTCACTTTATCACTTGCCAACTTTCTATCTATAGTTACTTCTCCCGCCTGTATAATTTTCCCTGGGAGTAATCTAATGCAGTCCATCCTAAGTTTTAGATCATAACTTATATCATAACCTGGTTTTTTCCATTGCTTCTAATTGCATTTTTTTGGGGTTAATAATTCTAATTTATCCTCTAAAATCGTCCCTTTTAGATTTGCTCCCTGAAAATTTGCTCCCCTAATAGTTGCACCTTGCAAATTTGCACCTGCTAAATTCGCACCTTTTAAATTAGCCCAACTTAAATCGGTTTCTGTTAAATTAGCCTCCGTTAAATTAGCTTTAGATAAAAATGCGTTTCCTAAATGAGCTTTAGTTAAATTAGCTTGATGTAGGTTAGCTTGATAAAGTTGAGCATTGATTAATTCTGCTTCATATAAATTAGCTTGACTTAAATTAGCCGTAATTAAATTAACTGCCATTAAATTAGCAAAACTGAGATGACTACGAATAAGTTTTGACCCTGATAAATCCGCATTTTTTAAATTAGCATTTTGAAAATTTGTACCAATTAAATTAGCATCATTAATCATAGCATTTTCTAGATTTGCTCCGCTTAAATCAGCACCAATTAAATTTACATAACTTAAATTTGCTGCGGTCAAAATTGCTCCACTCAAATTAGCAATACTCAAATTAGCTTGACTCAAATTAGCTGCAATTAATTTAGCTTCATAAAAAATAGCATTACTCAGATTTGCCTGACTAAAATTAGTTCGCACTAACAAAGCATGAGCTAAATTGACCTGATTGAAATTTACCCCTGCGAGATTTGCCCCTCGCAGGTTTTCTCCTAATAAATTTGCACCACTAAGATCAATTTCAACTTGAGGATGTTGATTTCTCCATTCTATCCAAATAACTGCCCCAGATCGTAATAAATTAAGATGTTGTTGATTCGCCATTTTTTCCTCCTTGCTCAAAAATTAACAAAAATTAAAGAGTTTCATACCTCATTTGTATGATCAGAAAAAATCTTTAACTTTTAATTTTTAACTTTTAACTGTTTATTCGTTCCGCTTACCTTGAGGATTTTCCCTACCAGGTGAATTTTCAATTGCTGCTAACGCTCCTGCTGCTCCTGCTAAAATATCCTGTTCCGTTCCCCCTAAATAAAGTCGGCCAAAACTACCCACAGCTTGAACTTCCAGAATATTAATTTGTGCTGCCTTTTCCGCTTCATTAGCTGCTAGTGCCGCATAAGCTGCCGGTTCAACTTCTAATACGTACAGAGTTTGTCCTGCTAATAACAGTTGTCCTCGACGAGTACGGTTAATCAATTGAGTTTGATACGCGTCAATATTGCGGATAATCTGACTAGAAACCACACGGGGTTTGAGACATTCCTGCTTTTTCACGCCCAAAAACGCCAAAATCGCATCCCCAGCGGCTCGTGTTTCCCCCTGAGAGCCAGAATGTACCTCTAAAAGTCCGTATAAACGTTCTACTACTTGCACTCCGGGACGGACAGAAGCAGATTTGAGGGCTACGTCCGTAATCTTATTGATTTCGATACCAGGGGAAATCTCAATCCATAAGGATGTATCCCCTGGTAATGGTAAGAAACCCTGGGCTACTGTTCCCATATATGCAGCGTGTTGAGGTTGCAGGTTGTCTAGAAATACGAAACTGCGTAGTTCTATGCCCAAAGTCTTAATTCTCCAGTCATGACGGTAAATGTCTTTTATTGCAACATAAAGAGTTTACCGTGAAAGTGGACTGATTGGGTAATTTCAGCCCCCAACTCCTTGCTTGATAACTCACAAGATGTCTAATAACTCAAGTTGCTAGTTATCTAGTTGAGACTGGTAATAGGTAATGGGTAATTGGTAATTGGTGATAAAATCCCTGTTTTCATCCTGTTTATCCTTTAATCTTGGACATTCTGAAATACTAGAAGTCGGGAATCTAGTTGACTGTAAACTTGATAACTTCCTTACCATCGCGGTTTTTAATTACTCGTGCCGGTACCCCCACCGCTACTGAGAATGGAGGAATATCTTTAGTAACAATAGCACCAGCACCAATAACACTACCTTTGCCGATAGTGACACCATCCAAGACCTTTACACCATCTCCTAACCAGCAATCATCCTCAATTACGATTCCCAGACGAGTAACACCTTGGCTTTTGATTGACTTACTTGGATCTGCAAAATTGTGATTATTAGCGTATATCCCAGTATGGGCTGCAATTAAACATTGCTTGCCAATTTTAATATTTCCAGGTCCAGCAATACAAACACCAGGTCCAATAAAAGTATCTTGACCGATTTCGATATAAGTATGATCAAGTGACCCTATGACAACATTATGCTCAACAATAACTCCATTTTCTAGATGAATTCTATTATTTTCGTGTCCTCTTCCATCTATACGAACTCCTTTAAAAATATAAACTCTATTACCGATTTCAATAGAATCAGTGCCAATAAATTCAATGCCATCTTGAAGATAAACTGAGCTACCTAGCCGATAAAAAATAAATTTATAAAGTAAATTACGTAACTTTACACCACCAAAAATTGTTGGTATATCGCCAATAAAAGTAGTTAGAAAAAGTTCTTGAAGCCGCTTAAACTTGGAAAATATTTGTACTTTGTTCATAACCTTATTGCTGCTAACTAATGTGATATTGGAGATGGGCAGAATTATGAAATGCCTAAAAAATCTCGCTACTATATAACCATATATATTTCTATATCTGCATTTTTATCAAACAGATTTATAGAAAAATAATATGACCAATATGAAAACCCAAGGCAATTTTCAATCTGATATTTACTAACTGGAAATTAGAGAAAATACTTTTTGATGTTTAGAACTGATATACTGAGATTTAATGCTTTAACATCACATCAAATTGCTAACTATTGCTGCACATAATTTAGCAGTTTAACAAGCTATTATAATTCAGATATTCAGTTACAAAATACCAAAATATTTATTTCAATCGAATTACATTTTTTTACGCAATTGCAAAATAGAGGTGAAATTTTATCACTACCATCAAAATGTAATTATTGAATTATTCATCAAATTTCCTGATAAGTACAATCACCTCAAATCAGGGGGGAGTATCTCCAACTTCTGCCATCACATTAAAATTAACCATCGGAGCAAATAAATAAATACTTCCCCGATTACTATAACGGCTTCTTTGCAGCCAATTTTTAGAATCTGCCGCTGTTGTAATCATAGTATGTCAAAAAATTTACTTATGCACTTTTAATTTTCGTATAAAACGCCTTTATAGTGACATAAATAATGTCCTTCTATTATCTTAAAAGACATTTATGAAATAAATATGAAGTAATAGTAAAGTTTAAGGATAAATTATGAAGATTTAAAAATCAACAGAGATTTATCATTAATACAAGTGTAGCGGGAATGCTCTCTAAAAATGTATTTATGATCACAATTTTAATTTCCCAAAATATACTTTTCATTACAGCTTTAAAAAAAAATAATAGGGAGAATGGGGGGCAGAAGAAATAATTGTTTATTTGCTGTTGTGAAATCATGGTAGCTATCTCAGAGAACATTCAGAACCGATTAACTATACAAACTGTAGAAATTGCTCCCAACACCACCGCAATTCGCTCTCTTGATTGGGATAGAGATCGTTTTGATATTGAATTTGGGTTACAAAATGGTACAACCTATAATTCATATTTAATTAGGGGTGAACAAACAGTTTTAATTGATACTTCTCATCAGAAGTTTCGTCAACTTTATTTAGACACTCTCAAAGGTTTAGTTAATCCTAAAAGTATTGATTATATCATTGTTAGTCATACTGAACCTGATCACAGTGGCTTAGTAGAAGATGTTTTACAATTAGCTCCCAGAGCAACTGTTTTAGCATCGAAAGTGGCTTTACAATTTCTAGAAGGTTTGGTACATGAACCTTTTTCTAAACGCATTGTTAAAAGTGGAGATCGAATCAAAATTGGTCAAGATCATGAAATAGAATTTGTTAGTGCGCCAAATTTACACTGGCCAGATACTATCTTTAGTTTTGATCGCAAAACTCAAATTCTCTACACCTGTGATGCTTTTGGGATGCACTTCTGTGATGATCGCACTTTCGACGAAGATTTAGAGGCAATTGAAGCTGATTTTCGCTTTTATTATGATTGTTTAATGGGTCCAAATGCTCGTTCTTTACTAAATGCTATGAAGAGAATGGGTGAACTTGGTAAAATTAAAATTATTGCCAATGGCCATGGTCCATTGCTTTATCATAATCTTGATATTCTGACTGAATTTTATCAGAATTGGAGTCAGAAACAAACGAAAACAGAAACTACTGTTGGTTTATTTTATGTTTCTGGTTATGGATATAGTGATCTTTTAGGACATAGTATTTCTGAGGGTTTACAAAAATCCGGTATCGGTGTGGAAATATTGGATCTTAGCACCGCAGAAAGCCAAGAAATTCAAGAGTTAGCAGGAAGATCATCCGGTTTAATTATTGGTATGCCTCCTACTAGTGCAATTAAAGCACAAGCCGCAATTAGTTCTTTATTAGCAGTTGCTAAAAATAAACAAGTAGTTGGTTTATTTGAATCTTATGGTGGAGATGATGAACCAATTGATACCCTGAGACGCAAATTTATTGACTTAGGTATTAAAGAAGCTTTCCCAGCTATTCGTATCAAAGAAACACCTAATGAATCTATCTATCAACTGTGCCAAGAAGCAGGAACTAGTTTAGGACAATTGTTAGTACGAGAACGCAATATTAAACAAATCAAAGCTCTTGACGTGAATATGGAAAAAGCGTTGGGAAGAATTAGCAATGGTTTATATATTGTCACTGCTAAAAAAGGTGATGTTAGTGGTGCAATGATTGCTTCTTGGGTAACACAAGCTAGTTTACAACCTTTAGGTTTTACTATTGCTGTTGCTAAAGATCGCGCTCTTGATAGTTTACTACAAATCAATGATCATTTTGTTCTTAATGTTCTTGAAGAAGGGAATTATCAAGACCTAAAAAAACATTTTCTTAAACGTTTACTTCCCGGTATTGATAGATTTACAGATGTAAAAATCCAAACTGCTAAAAACGGTTCACCTATTCTTAGCGACGCACTCGCATATATGGAATGTGAAGTTATTAATAGTATGGAATGTAGTGATCATTGGATTTTATATTGCATTGTTAATGATGGCAAAGTTTCTAAACCCGATGGTATTACAGCAGTTCGTCATCGCAAAGTAGGAAATTACTACTAATTACAATAAATAATGGATAATAAACAATAAATAAATTTTTATTATCCATTTTTAATTGCATTTAATCCATTACTTATTTTTAATTGGTAATAATCTATTATCAATTAAAAATTGTTCATTATCTAGATAATTATTTACTCGTTGCAGATAATTAATATGTCAATTCCAGATTCTTTTTCTAACGCTGTTGAATCAGCTAAAAATTGGGTTTCTCAAGTTTTTTCACCTCAACAGGTATCTATGAATGATTCCCGACCCAGAGATGTACAAATTTTACCTATTGGTACTAATACAAAAGTTCTAAGGGCGCGTAGTAAATCACGGCTCAGATTTGAAATTGAATATGCACTAGAACGCGGTACTACTTCTAACTGTTATTTAATAGAAGCAGATAAAACTGCTATTACAGACCCACCAGCAGAAGGATTTACAGAAATTTATTTAGAAGCGTTACAAAAAACAATTAATGTTCAGAAATTAGATTACATAATCTTAGGACATTTTAACCCTAATCGTGTTCCAACGTTAAAAGCAATTTTAGCAATTGCGCCACAAATTACTTTTGTTTGTTCTCTTCCTGCTGCTAATAATTTACGTGCGGCTTTCACTGACCAAGATATTAAAGTTTTAGTTATGCGAGGAAAAGAAACACTAGATTTAGGTAAAGATCATGTTTTAAAATTTTTACCTACTCCTAGTCCTCGTTGGCCAGAAGCACTTTGTACCTATGATCAAAAAACGCAAATTCTGTTTACAGATAAGTTATTTGGCGCTCATATTTGTGGTGAAGAAGTATTCGATGATCACTGGGAAAGTTTTAAAGAAGATCAACGCTATTACTTTAATTGTCTTATGGCTCCCCATGCGACATATATAGAATCAGCTTTGGAAAAAATTTCTGATTTACAAGTGAGAATGTATGCTGTAGGTCATGGACCTATAGTCCGTACTAGTTTAATTGAATTAACAAAATCTTATCATGAGTGGAGTCGCGCCCAAAAAGATAGAGAAATATCTGTAGCACTTCTTTATGCTTCTGCTTACGGTAATACTGCAACTTTAGCACAAGCAATGGCACTAGGATTAACAAAAGGTGGAGTTGCGGTTAAATCTGTTAATTGTGAATTTGCTTCTGCTGATGAAATTCGTACTACTGTAGAACAAGCAGATGGTTTTATTATTGGAACTCCCACTATTGGAGGACACGCACCTACACCTATTCATACTGCTTTAGGTATTGTTCTTTCTACGGGTGATAATAGTAAACCTGCGGGAGTATTTGGATCTTATGGTTGGAGTGGTGAAGCTTTAGATTTAGTAGAAGGTAAACTTAGAGACGCTGGATATCGTTTTGGTTTTGATACTTTGAAGGTAAAATTTAAACCTGATGAGGTTACTCTTAAATATTGTGAAGAAGTCGGTACAGATTTTGCTCAAAGCTTGCGAAAGGCCAAGAAAGTCCGTGTTCCCCAACAAGCAGCAACCCCTACGGAACAAGCCGTAGGTCGGATTATCGGTTCTGTATGCGTTATTACAGCTAAACAAGGGGATTTTTCTACGGGAATGATGGGGGCGTGGGTGTCTCAAGCTACGTTTAATCCACCAGGAATTACGGTAGCGATCGCCAAGGATAGAGCGATCGAATCTTTATTATATCCCGGTGGTAAATTCGCGCTGAATATCCTCCCTGAAGGTATTCACTTGGAATATATGAAACATTTCCGCAAAAATTTCCAACCCGGAGAAAACCGCTTTACTAACTTCCCTACAGCGGAAGCAGACAATGGTTGTACAGTATTAACCGATGCTTGTGCATATCTAGAGTGTTCAGTACAGCAGCGGCTAGAATGCGGTGATCATTGGGTAATATATGCAACTGTAGATAATGGTAAATTACTCAAACCTGATGCGATAACTGCTATTAACCACCGGAAAACAGGCTCATATTATTAATTAGGAGAAGAAGGAAAAAAGTGTTTTCTGGGTGGTTTTAGAAACCCTAATTCTTTGTCTTTAACTCTTGTGGGGTGGGCTTCTAGCCCGCCCAAAAATACATAAACTAGGTGCTTTCTAGGTTAATTAAAGAATAAAAATCCGGTTTGTAATAAACCGACAAAAAACCCTAAAATACCACCTAAGGTTACAATGGCTTGTAATTCATTTCTGACAATTCCTTCAATAGCATCTTCTAGTTCAGCCGGTGATGTAGCTTTTACTCGTTCTACAATTACTTGATCTATAGATAAAATGGGAATTGTTTGCGCTACAATCATTTCTAAATCTTTCTCTAGGTACTTTTCTAAAATTAAGGTCAAATCCCCAGCAACTATTTCTAAAGAAGTATTGACAGCTGGTGAACTACTCAAGCGATTTAGTAATACAATAGAGATCCTTTCCCAGTCAGCGGATTCTGTTAATTCTTTGAGTAAATTGCTACCACTATTTTGCAGGTATTGACGCACATTATCCCTAATAGTTTTTCGCAGTTGACGTACAGTACCGACGGGGAGATTTTGTAAAGATAAATTCTGTAATAATCCCTTAATGCGATCGCGCATTTTTAAATCTTTAATTAATTCTTGTAATCGTTCATTGGTTGCTTCTTTTTCATCTAAGCAAAATGTCCGTAACCGAGTTAGAGTATTCTTTAAACCAAACAAATTTGCAACTACCCAATAAGTACCACTGGTTTTTTCTCGAAAGCTTTCATCAATAGTTTGAATTGTCCGATCTGTTAAGAAATCAATGATAATTTGTCGTAATCTATCAGGAGGTAAAACTATCTCTAATAACCAATCAGCTAACCGGATAGATTGTTCTTCAGTGAGTTGAAATTCTAGTAGTACCTTATCAAATATTTGGTTAATTTGAGTTTCTAAAAATGTTTCTTGTCGTGCTAATACCCTCAAAAGACGGGGTAAAGATTCACCCAATAAATCCCGTAAAATTCCCGCTACAATTTTAGTAGTGCGGGGGTTTTTATCATCTTTAATTTGCTCAAATAGCAAACGTAATAACCAAAGAACTCCTCCTTGTAACCGTTCAGGTTGTAAAAGTTTCCGCGCTAGATTTTGCAGTTCTTCTGGAGTCAGTAACGACTTCATAATCGCATTAGCAATATTTTGTCCTAACCGCTCTTGATTACTAGGAATTAACCCAGGAGTAAATGGTACTTTTTTCCCAAAAATATAAACTGGTTTGTAGGGACGAAACAACATTTTTATGGCTATGTCGTTAGTATAATAGCCAATTAATCCACCTAGAATTGGGGGTGATACATATAATAAGATTTGAGACAAATCCACGGCTTTTGGATTACCTAATTACTACTAATACTCCCATCATACCGTTCGCAATGGGATAGTGTGTAACTTCCTGAAAACCAACTTGACGCGCTAACTCTATCTGCTCCCTACCCGTGGGAAAACGGTCTAAACTAGGGCTAATATAAGCATATTCTTCCTTTAAACCAAGATTAGTGGCTATAGGAACTACACAATTATCTAAATACCACTGTTGCACAGCGCGTAACTGTTGATGACTGGGACGATGAAAGTCTAAAATCGCAGCTTTAGCTCCTGGTTTGAGAACACGGTATATTTCCTGAAGACTTTTGACAATGTTTTTAACATTTCTTAATCCATATCCCATAGTAGCTGCATCAAAATAATTAGTCTCAAAAGGTAAATTTAATACATCGCCCTCTAACCAATTAATCGGAGGTTGAGGATAATAATTTTTGCAGCGTTCTTGAGCATTATTCAGTAAATTAGGGGAAAAATCAACTCCATAAACCTTTCCTGTCATTCCCACACGACGTGCTAAACGAAAGGTTAAATCACCAGTACCGCAACATAGATCTAAGCTAGTATCACCAGGTTTAGCGGCGCTCCATTTGACTGTCATTTCTTTCCAAATTCGGTGTTGTCCTAAACTTAATTGATCATTGAGTTGATCATATACGGGAGCAATGCGGTTAAATATAGTACGAATTTCGTTAGTCATTTTTCAGGAAAAAGCATAATTTTAATTTAAACCTGATCATACCAACTGACGGTTTCAACTGGGGGATTTTTACCTTGTAGGGTGCGTTAGCGACTAGTAACGCATCGTTAATAGATTTAATTTATGAATATTGGTGCGTTATCAACACAGTCCAGGAAAATTAGTAATTTATTTTTTGTCAGTCCCTAATTCTCCATAGTGACCAGCTTTAGTGATATACTCGTATAAGTGACTCAATAATGGCCTATAACGAGTTGTTTAAAACTTATTATACGCAGATTTTTAATTGCTTTTTAATTGAATTATGACAGAAATACAGCCCAATTCTCAAAATCTTGAGGATACAGCTACAGAATTATTAGTGAAGCTGAGACAAAAACAGGGTTCTTGGGTAGAATGGGGACAAGCTATCGCTTACTTGCAAAAAAACGGTTATAATCCTCAGACTATCTTTGAAGCAACAGGATTTGAACCAATTCAACAGAATCAGGTAATTGTTGGCTCTCAAGTTTATGCTTCTATGGAAAAATGTGGAGCATCAGCAGAAACATTAGCATATTACAAGCAAAAAAGCAGTGATGTGTTATATGAATTGCGTGGACTAAATCAAGAAGACCGTGCTAATACCGCTGATTTAACCTTTGAATACAAGCTTGATGCGGATGTAGTCAGGGATATAGCCAAAGCAGTTAAAGATTTTTCTTGGTTTCCTAATTTACCAGAAGGCTTCAGTAAACATCCGGGGGATGCAGTCGCTTATCAATCTTGGAAATTCGCTAAACAAAAATCTGACTTGTCCGAGCGATCGCGCTTAATAGCTAAGGGATTACGTTTTGTCCATTCGGAGAGTGCTAGAAAGCAATTAGAACAATTATTAATGGATTTTAGCGTTGCTCCCAAAGTTGCTCCACCTATCCTCCCCTTTTACCGTCTTGAATCTGATGAAGACTTACCCCGGATTTTACCCGTCATAGGTGAGTTACCATTAACACCAGAAGTCTTAAAAGCTGTACCATTGATTACGGAGATTCAACCATTTCGGATTGTCAAATTTGCCGGGGAACAAGCTTGGGTATCTTTACCTGGGTGGAAAGTGCTATTAAATGCAGAAGATCCCGTTGTAGTCATTGGTAATAGTGATATTTTCCCTAACCCCCATCAAAGCAAAGTTGAACCGATTATGATTGTCATAGATCGCGCTCAAAGAGAATGGGATATTTCCAACTACTTTGTTTTTGATAATGGGGAGAGTATTGACTTCCAATGGTTTGAAACTGCACCAAAAATTCCCTTATTGGGAAAAATGATTGTTTTAGTTCGGCCAAAGAAAGTTCTAGATGAAGAATTTACCAAAGATGCTTGGCAAATTGATGAATAATTGATCAAGAAAGGTAATAGCTAGGCTAACAAGAATCTACTAAGAAGGATTTAATTTATATACTTGGGCGGGCTAGAAGCCCACCCCACAAGAGAATGACTAATGACCAATCATCTATTATGAAACTAAAAGAAAATATTGCCGAAATTAGGGCTAAATTGCGTCCAGGACAAACGCAAATGGCTGATTGGCAATCGGGTCCATTGGCGGTGGCTGCCGTTCCTGGAGCGGGAAAATCAACGGGAATGGCTGCGGCTGCGGCCATTGCTATTGCTCGTCAATATCAATATTATTTAAATACAGGTAATAAAGAATATAAACAGTTAGTAGTTGTTACTTTTACCCGTTCTGCGACTGCGAATATTAAATCTAAAATTCGGGAAAATTTAAAAAAATTATCTTTACCACAAACAGGATTTGCAGTTTATACTTTGCACGCTTTAGCTTTAATTATTGCTAGTCGTTATCCTGATTTATCGGGTTTACAGTTAGAAAATGCGACCCTAATTACACCAAATCAAAGTCACAGATTTATTCATATAGCGGTAGAAAGATGGATTTTTAATCATCCCCAACTTTATCTTAAATTACTTGCAGGACAACAATTTGATGGAGAAGAAACGGAAAGATTACGTCGTCAGTCAGTGCTGAGAACCGAAGTATTACCAGATTTGGCTTATACTGTTATTCATGAGGCCAAAAGTTCAGGAATATTACCACAAGATTTATTAAAATGGAGTCAAATAAATCCAGATAAATATGATATTTTAACAGTAGCAGCAGGATTGTATACAGAATATCGAGAATTTATGAAATTACAGGATTTTATTGATTACGATGATATGATTTTAGCCGCTTTGAAAGTATTAGAAAATCCTAGCGCTCGTCGGATTGAACAAAATAAAGTTTTAGCTGTTTTTGAAGATGAAGCTCAAGATTCCAGTCCATTGCAAACCAGGTTATTAGAAATACTAGCTAGTCAAGAAACATTAAATTTAATCAGAGTTGGTGATACTAATCAAGCCGTTAATTCTACATTTACCCCTGCTGATCCAATTTATTTTCGGGAATTTTGTCAAGATTGTGAAAGTAAAAATAGACTAGCTAAAATGTCTCAAGCTGGTCGCAGTACACAAATAATTATTGATGCTGCTAACTTTGTTTTAGAATGGGTAAATCATCAGAACTTTGCTAAAAATAACAGCAGACAAACACCATTTATAAATCAGAAAATTTACCCTTTAGATATCAGTGACGGTAAACAAAACCCTGAACCAGTAGGGAGAGGATTAGAACTTTATACCCCCAAAGACATACATCATACAGTTGAACTAATTTCCCAAAGAGTAATTGAGTTATTTACAGAAAATCGTGAATCTTCCGCAGCGATATTAGTGCGAGAAAATCGTCAAGGAAGATGGTTAGCTACTGCTTTAGAACCAATATGTCAAGAGCATAAAATCAAACTTTATGATGTGGGAGAAAAAGAACGACGTTCTCATGTTCCTCAAGAGATTTTATCATTATTACAATTTTGCGATCGCCCTCATTCCGCTGATTATCTGAAAGCCACTTTAGATGTGCTTGTAGAACGTCAATTAATTCCTACCCAAGATATTAACACCCTAGCTATTGTTCCCGAAGAATTTTTATATCCAGGACCTTTAACCCCACCTCAAACAGAAATAGTTCAAAAAGCGGCTCATATTTGTCGGAGTTTACTTCGCGCTTATTTAGAATTACCTTTTTATCAAATAATTTCTTTTTTCGCTTTAACATTAAAATATAACCAAGGAGAATTAGCTACTGCTGACAAACTTGCAGAACGGGTAAATCAGCAAATTTTTAGTAATAGTTCCACGGGAAAGATGATATCAACTTTAATTGAAATTGTCAGTTCCGAAAAATTTGAACCAGTAGAAACAGAAAATATTGAAGAACAATATACCCAAAAAGGACAATTAACAATTATCACCATGCACAAGGCCAAAGGGTTAGACTGGGATTATGTATTTTTGCCATTTCTCCATGAAAACTTAATTCCGGGAAGATTTTGGATTCCCCCCCAGTCCCAATTTTTAGGGGATTTTAGTTTATCAGAAGTCGCACGCGCTCAAATTCGCGCTTTCCTTCATCAAAAACCCATACCTGATATTCAGCAAGCTGGAGAAGAATCAAAATATCTGAAAATTGCAGAGGAATATCGTTTACTTTATGTTGCTATGACGAGAGCAAAAAAACTGTTATGGATGTCTGCGGCTGAAAAAGCCCCTTTTACTTGGAATAAACCGGAGAATTTACAACCAACAACCCCTTGTCCAGTTTTTGCAGCTTTAAAACGTCAATTTATTCAAAATATCTGCAACAATTGACAATTGATAATTATTAATTAATAATTGATTATTAGCAATGAATAACTAACAACGAAATTTTATGGTCGCAACTCCAAGTTATAACTACATATCCCCCACAGAATATCTCCAAGGGGAAGAAAACAGTCCTATTAAGTATGAATACAGGGACGGAGAAGTCTACGCAATGGCAGGTGCTAGTAATACTCATGTAATTATTACACTTAATATTGCTTCAATGTTAAGAAACCATCTGCGTGGAAGTGGTTGTCAAGCTTATATTTCCGATACAAAGGCACATATTGAGTCAATTAATACCTATTACTATCCTGATGTCATAGTTAGTTGTCACCAAAAAGACAAGGCTTTTCATAACTTTCTGCGTTATCCCTGTTTAATTATCGAAGTCTTATCCCCTACCACAGAAGCCTTTGATAGAGGTGATAAATTTGCTGACTACCGAAAATTACCATCACTTCAGGAATATGTACTAGTGAGTCAAAACCGCATCAGTGTAGAAGTTT
Source organism: Anabaena sp. FACHB-1391 (assembly GCF_014696755.1). Lineage (NCBI taxonomy): Bacteria > Bacillati > Cyanobacteriota > Cyanophyceae > Nostocales > Nostocaceae > Anabaena > Anabaena sp. FACHB-1391. The sequence continues at coordinate 89,050 of NZ_JACJQS010000001.1, forward strand.
TTCGTCGTAACTCAGAAGGACAATGGGTACTTTATAGTTATGAACCTGGGGAAAATATTCATTTAGAAAGTATAAACTTTAACTGTTCTATAGCAGATGTGTATGAAGATGTAAATTTTGGAACTGCTGCTGGAGAAGATCTAATTGTTTAAACTTACGTCACTCTTGTGGATTAAAAAGATAAAAATTCATCACTTTAATTGTTGACCACACCTTTTACAAAATTTAGCATCTGTATCATGAAAAGCTAAACCGCAACCTTCACAAATAGTTTCCACCTGATTTGCTGTTTTTACTAATCGTTTAATTAGATCTCCAATTTGCCAAGGAATCAGCGCCACTCCTGTTAAAATCATTAATACTGTCAATAAACGACCTAATTCAGAAATGGGAATCACGTCACCAAATCCCACGGTTGTCATTGTCACAATTGAGAAATAAAAGGCATCTAAAAAAGTGTTAAAATTATGGGGATTAAGTGGATGTTCGACTTGATAAATTAACCCAGAGAAAACAAAAATTATGGCAAATAAAGTAAATAATATTCTGGCAAAAATTACACTATCTTCATTACTAATACTACCAATTAAAAATTTTTTGTCAATAAATCTCAGTAATCGTAAGATACGAAACCAGCGTAATAAACGGATAAAACTAATATCTGCTAATCCGATCAAAGATGGTAGAATTGCCATTAAGTCAATAATTGCATAAAAACTCAGAATATACTTAACTCTATCTTTCGTACTCCATAAGCGCAATAAATATTCCGCAGCAAATATCATTAATATACAAGTATCTAATATTCTTAACTCTAAGTGAGCATCTTCAGGAATACTATAGGTTTCTGCGACAAAAATCCCTGAAGATACTAACACTAATAAAGCGATAGTTAAACTAATTACTTTACCTATAGATGTTTCTATATCTGTTAGGTAAAACTCTACTTTTTCTCGATTTATCACCATTTTTCATCCAAAAAATTATGGGGAATAATTACAATTTTAAATTTAAACAAAACTCTTAGTTAAGTTATTTAGTTATTTGTTATTTTTCCCCAATTACCCATTAACTATTAACCATTACCATTAAAACCTTAAACCCACTCCACCTTGTAAAGATAAAGCCGTACTACCACTATTACGATCAGCATCAAAGGCAATAATAGCATTACCAAAAATCACAGTATTACTATTAGGAACAACGTAATCAATTCCTGGTTGCAAAGCAAAGCTAATTTTATTACCTACAGGAGAAACTGCATCACTACTATTGATGACTAATCCAGCACCTAAATAAGCATCAGTTTGCCAGTTGAGAGGGATATCATAGGAAACAGTAGGTACTATTGCTGTTCCTTTGCCAATTAAGGCTTGAGTGCGGAAAGAAATAGGGGTTTCCAGTAACTTATAACGAAAAGCCAGGACTGCACCTAATTGACTATCCTCCGTCAATCCAACAGTAGGACCAATGCCAACATAACTACCATAGGCTACTTGAGCTTGTGCGGGTTGAGAGTTGACAGCTAAACCCAAAACTGTGACTACAGACATCAGTCCAAACCAATGCTGAATTTTTTTCATCACACCACTCCTAGCAGAATCTAAATACTAAGTTAATTTGTGATTATTTGTATTTATGGACAACGAGAATGTAGTCCACCTTTAGTACAAATTAGGGCTAATTGTTGAGGATCTAAATTTTTAGCTTTACTAAAATCTACTCCTTGAACTGAAGCATTTTGTGAACCAAGATCAGGAGTTTCTACAAATTTGTCTGACTCTTGTTTACCTGTAAACAGAATTGCACCTTGAAAATCCGCTCCGGCTACATTTGCTCCCCGTAAATCGGTACGACTTAAATCAGCATTTCGTAAATTGGCGTTTTCTAAGTTAGCTGATTGCAAACTAGCGCCAGTAAGTCGAGTAGTACTGAGGTTCGCATCACTAAGATTAGCATAATCTAAATAGGCTTCGGATAAATCTGCACCTTGCCAATCAGTTTTAGTTAAATTTGCATAAGCTAATTGTGTACCGACGGCAGAAACACGAACTAAATGAGCCGCATATAAATTTGCTTCTGTTAAATTTGCATCGCTTATATCTGCATTAGTTAAGCTGGCATTTTCTAAGAGTGCATTGCGTAAATCTGCACCTACTAACTGGGCGCTACTTAAATTAGCACCAAATAACCGGGTATAGGATAAGTTGGCTTTGTTAAGAGTAGCGCGACTTAAATCACTTTGATTCATCAAAATACGACTTAGATTGGCATCAGTAAAATTAGTTTGCTTTAACTGAGCGTTACTTAAATCTGCCATGGTATCATCGTAAGTATCCCAACGTCCATCTTCGCCTACACTACGGAAACGACTACCTTGGAAATTGCCTTGGTTGAGATTTGCAGATTTCAAGACAATTCCTGATAAATCAACGTTGTTTAGTACCAATTTGAATGACGAATTTCCCCCAGATCCTTGAGAACCTAATTGAGCATTGCTCAAGTCAATATTGTTAATTTTGCCACCATAGATAGCTAGAATTTTGTTGATTACCTGCTGGGTGAGAATTAACTGATTTTGTCTAAATTCCCAGTTTGAACTTTTCCCCATAGATTCTATTTCCCCAGCTAAAAACTGATTCACGCGCTTTAATTCTGGCATGGCTTTTAGCCCTGTATTAGTTAAAGCTTGTTGAATCGTATCCAGGGTTTGGGGGTCTGTTTCTTTTACCAGTAAATCAACTAGTAATTTTATGGATTGTGTGTCATTCATGCTACCCAATGCTAAAACGGTTTTTTGACGCTCTTCATTGGTAACACCGTTGTTGGGATTAAGTGCTTTAATGAGTTCAACAAACTTTTGGCTATTAGTTTGTTCGCTTCTGCGTTGGCTTTCTTGGGTTTGGATATAGATTTGTGTACCTATTAAAGTTGATAATACAGCAATCATACTAGTCAGCCCCACCAAAAACAGGCTGAAATTAGAATTGCTTCTCTGGGAAAGGCTGGAAATAGATTGTTGACTGGAGAAACTATCTACATTATCTTCATGTATTTTTGATTCTTCACCAGACTGACTGAAAGTGCTTTTAGCGTCTATTGTATAAGTCCGAGCTAATTGGTCATGAAAGGATCGGTGATGCTTTTGTCCAGGCCAACCCTTTGCCTCTGCCAGGATAATTAACATAGTTAAAGATGTAAACAGAGATAAGTTGGGAAAAATAAAGCTGTAGCGCCAGAGCAGATAAGCTGCGGAAACTGGTACAGTCCAGCGCCCTAATCCTTCTCTGACTACTATTGCACTTAATCCGGGGGCTGCTCCTTCTGCATTAACCACCCGCACACCAAACCAACGCTTGGGAATGGTACTACCGGTTTGAGCTAATAAATACAATTGCCACCAGGAAAAGGTGGTGGGTAATAATACAGCTAGAGTCCACAGGATATTAGTCGGCCAGGCTACATTACGAATACCATAATTTACGGGTAATGCTAGAGGTCTAGCGATCGCTTTTTCTGTGACTACTAGGATCGGATTGAGGGGGACTCGCTGGATATCACTACGGGAATCTATATATGCACCCAAAGCATAAGGAACTAACCCACTGGCAATAAAGAGGGTTATTTCCACCGTCCAAGCCGCAAAACGCCTAGCTGTTAGTGATGTAATATTGACTTTTTTCGGTTCTTCTGGGTGGCTAGATTGATTACTGCTTCTCCCCATAATTGGATTCGCCATTGGATAATTACCTATTAATTTATTTTATACCAGTGTCAGAGTGATGAAAATAGGCTATTGCTTATTTCCCTTTTTTGTCAGCAACAAAAAATTTGTATCCAAGATACACTAACCCCGCCAAAACTGCCAAACTAATTACAGAAGCGACTAAAGCAAATACTGTTTGCAGTATCCAAACAGTTAAAAGCATGACTATACCTGTAACTACCAGCTTTTTAATTGTTGATAAACTATTAAACCAAATTCTGCATCTTTCTAAATATAAGTTCCATTTAAAGAAACTTGTGATAGGTGTCTGTGCCTTTGGTCCTTGGGTATTAACTCCAGTGGACTTGATTTCTGCTTCTAGATTTTGCAGACGACGCTGTAAGTCTTCTTCTGGTTGAGAGTTCATATCACAGGGAGTGGGTAATAGGGTGGAAATTTAGGCGACTATCTAGGTTTAATGATAATTGTATGTTCTCGTCCAACTGATAACCGCTATATTGATTATCACTAATACAATTTAACGTCCAATGATGTTTTACTGAAAAAAGAAATATTCAGAAATTATGATTGGTACTTGGTTGCATTTATTTTGGATCATTTTAGTCGGCCAGATGCCCAGAATACAAGCCTTGACTAAATTGGGAAAATAAAATTTACCTGGGTAACAACTGGGAACATTGACTTTCATGGGAACTTAGGCAGATTTTTCTCCTTTTGACCAGTAAGTTCAGGATGTTTTAATTTTTTCCTATAGTAATTCTATTGAATTTGTCACTATCTGCATAACTACACTTATTTGCGTAGTTGCATAACAGTAATTACCTTTTTACTCATTAGACATCTCCTATTAGTGAGAGAATAAAAACTGGAAATCATCCCTGCTTTGTGTTGCTGACAAACCAAAGGAATCTTAAAAAATGTGCAAAAGAGTTACTTTAATTTTATTATTGCTGTTGAGCTTGAGCATAATTAATCCCAGTTTAGCTGAAGCTGCTGGACTTAAAAGCTTTGTAGATAGTGCTGATGGTTATCAGTTTAATTATCCTAATGGTTGGTTACAAGTGAAGGTTGCTGATGGACCTGATGTGGTATTTCACGATTTAATTGAAGTATCAGAAAATGTCTCTGTTATTATTAGTCCCGTTCCTGCTGGTAAAACTTTGTCAGAACTAGGAACACCTTCAGAAGTCGGTTATAAGTTGGGAAAAGCGGCTCTTGCTCCTGTTGATTCTGGCCGTACTGCTGAATTAATTAACGCGGCGCAAAGGGAAGTAGATGGTAAAATCTACTACTTTCTAGAATATGAAGTTAAACTTCCTAATGGACAAAAAAGACACAATATCTCTAGTGTGGCTGTAAGTCGTAGTAAGCTTTTTACCTTTAATGCGTCAGTACCCCAGAAACGCTGGAAAAAAATACAACGCATGATTGATGAAGTTGTCAGTTCTTTTACTGTGTATTAATTGTGTATTGATAATTAAAAATGGGGACGGGAATAGGGTAAATTACCAATTACTAATGATCAAGACTCAAGACATGAAAATTCCGCAATTTGTCCTTGCTTCTGCTTCCGTTGCGCGTCGTCGTTTACTACAAACTGTCGGTATTGACCCAATAATTTGCCCTAGTGATTTTGATGAGTCGCAAATACAACTCAATGAACCCGGGGAATTGGTACAAACTTTGGCCCAGTCTAAAGCGGAAACTGTAGTTTCCCAATTTCCATCAGCTTTGGTCATGGGTTGTGATTCAGTTTTGGCAATTAATGGTAAAATCCATGGTAAACCAGCAGATGATCAAGAAGCGATCGCTCGTTGGCAAGTAATGCAAGGTAATTTTGGCGACTTGTATACAGGCCATGTTTTGATTGACACTGCACAAAATCGGCATCTTGTCAACTGTCAAGTTACTAGGGTGTATTTTGCTAAAATGAGCGATCGCGCGATTCAAGCCTATGTAAAAACAGGTGAACCCCTCAAATGCGCTGGAGCATTTGCTTTAGAAGGGTACGGGAGTTTATTTGTGGAAAAAATCGAGGGTTGTCATAGTAACGTCATTGGTTTAAGTTTACCTCTATTACGGGAAATGATCGGAGAATTAGGATATGAAGTGACAGATTTTTGGGGATAGTTAGGTAATTATTATTCCCAATTTTTCTCAGAGAAAATGTTAGAAAATAGAGACTACTATCTGAATATGAAATTAGTTTCCGAAAACAAACCATGAGACGAGATGAGGTAATAGCAACTTTAGCAGCACATCGAGAAAAGTTGCAGGAATTGGGAGTAAAATCCCTTAATTTGTTTGGTTCAGTAGCGCGGGATGAAGCTCTTTTAGATAGCGATATAGACTTTTTAGTGGAGTTTAATCGTCCGGGTGGGTTGTTTCAACTTTTGCGAGTGCAGTATTATTTAGAAGATATTCTGGGATGTCCTGTAGATTTGGGAACTCAGGATGCTTTGAGAGAACATTTGCGAAAACCTGTATTCAAGGATATCATTCGTGCCTTTTAGAGATTGGCGGCTTCGCGTTCAAGATATTGTCTTATCTATCAATGAAATTGAACAAAGGACAAGGGATATAACCTTTGAAGAATTTGCAAAAAATCAAACGATTGTCAAAGCTGTTCTCTATGATTTTATCGTGATTGGAGAGGCTACTAGAAATGTACCGAACGATATTCAGTTAAGCTATCCTCTTATACCTTGGCGTTTGATGGGAGGAATGCGAAATGTGGTAACTCACGAATATTTTCAAGTTGATTTGAGTAGGATTTGGGAAACTATTCAAAATGATTTATCCCCATTATTACCACAATTACAAGAAATACTGGAGAGAGAAATATCAGAAGAATAGTTGATCTGGTGCAGATAGTTGTAAACTAACAAATAAATTGTATTTCCTAAATAATATGTCCTTTACTCCTTCCTTGCGCGAACAACAACATCCCCTAATTCGTCAACTAGCTGATTGTATTGAAGCAGTTTGGCATCAACACCTAGACTTATCACCATACCATTTACCTGCGGAGTTGGGATATGTGGAAGGTAGACTAGAGGGAGAAAAATTGATTATTGAAAATCGTTGTTATCAAACTTCCCAGTTTCGCAAAATGCACTTAGAACTAGCAAGGGTGGGGAATATGTTAGATATTCTTCATTGTGTGATGTTTCCCCGTCCAGAATATGATATACCCATGTTTGGCTGTGATTTAGTTGGAGGTAGAGGTCAAATTAGTGCCGCTATTGCTGATCTTTCTCCTGTAAATTTAGATCGGATTTTACCAGATGGTTATAATTCTCAACTGAGGGAATTAACTAAACCCAACTTTTCTCAACCTCGTGAATTACCAGAATGGGGAAATATATTTTCTGATTTTTGTCTGTTTATTCGTCCTACTTCTTCCGCAGAAGAAATAAGTTTTTTATCTCAAGTCAAGTCATTTCTAGAAATACATTGTACACAAGCAATTGCATCTAGTCCAGTGGCACCAGAAAAAGTAGCTCAAATTATTGCTGGACAACATAACTACTGTACAAAACAACAACAAAATGATAAAACCCGGAGAGTTCTAGAAAAAGCTTTTGGTACAGAATGGGCAGAAAATTATATGACTACAGTTTTATTTGACTTACCGTAAGCATTCAGCGGTAAATATTAAGTAGTGTGTGTTACGGTTATAGAATATTTAGGAGTTTGAGATATTAATAATTAGATATTAATAATTAGCCGTAATGCACCGATATATATCAATACATAAACTGCATTAAGCTGGCACTAACACACCCTACTATTTAAGATTACTATTTAAGATTACTTTATAAATTTATAAATCATCTCTGATAGCCAAATACTTGCCATTATTACTCTATTACTCTAACTGTAAGTTGTGTTACGTTTTCTCTCAATCAATAAATGTAGAATTTACATGAAGTGATCACCACTGATACTTCTCGGACGGGAAACTAAAGTTAATCAGCCAAATTTCTAGTTATCTAATTTAAGCCGATAACTAGTGATTATTAATTGGTAAAATTATCATCTATTTCCTGTGCTGTTAGATTTTTTATGTGTTTTGTAGATATTAAATCTTCTTGACGTTCTCACATAAAAGTAAGGGATTAAACAGATGTTTTAAAAAGTGCTAGTCATCTTAAAAAGACTTGCAAATTCTCCTCAATTAACTCTAAAAATCAAAGTTTTAAACTTTAATTTATTAATTGAATAAATTAAGGTCAAAGTTGATAGAGATTAAGATGATCATCATGTAGTTTATCCAAAGTCAATCATACCAATTAAACAATGGTTGTCAAAATCAAGCCATAAAAATGTGGATTTTCCATAGTCACTAAGTTAATCCATAAAGTGACTAATTCCCCTATAGCTAAGTTAATTTTTTTAGTTTCATCACCACAATTCAGATCAATAGGTAACATATCATGTCAACGGTGGATGAAAAATCGAAATTTAAGGTTGAACAACCTAAAGTTTGGTTAAGTGTTGCTGTAGCCTTACCAGTAGCATTAGCTGCCGGTTTACTAGCTACAACCAGAATGGAACAATTGAAAAAACTGACTTCTGCTGTATCTGTAGCACCAATTCCGAATACTATTAGCGCCATAGGACGTTTAGAACCAAAAGGAGAAATTATTAAACTCTCCGCTCCTGCAGGTTTATCAGGTAATTCACGAGTCCAACAACTTCTAGTTAAAGAAGGACAACGAGTACAACAAGGGCAGGTTGTGGCTATTTTAGATAACCGCGATACCAGTATGGCCGTAGTCGAAGAAGCCAAAGCCAAAATGCAAGAATCCCGCGCGAATTTAGCCCAGGTGCGTGCGGGTTCTCCTAAGGACGTTCAAGCCCAAAAATTCATTATTGCCCGATTACAAGCCCAATTGGCCGGGGAAAAGGAAGCTCAACAAGCCATGATTAGCAGAATTGCGGCTCAGTTAAGTGGTGAGAAAATTGCCCAAGAAGCCACAGTTACCCGTTTAGAGGCCGAACTATTGGGACAAAGGGAGTCTTTAAAAGCTACAGTTGAGCGCGTTAGAGCAGAACAACGCAATGCTCAAGTAGATTCTGGACGTTATGAATTTTTATACAAACAAGGTGCTATTTCTCAGCAAGAACGAGATAGAAGACAGTTAAATGCAGTGACAACTAATCAACAATTAATTGAAAGTCAAGCTAGTTTAAAACGGGCAATAGCTACTATAAAACAACAAATTTCTGAAGCTAGAGCTAATCAAGTAAAAACTCTAAATACTTTACAACAGCAGTTAATTGAAGCTACCGCTAACCGCAATAAAACTATAGCCACTTTGCAAAAACAAATAGACGAAGAAAGAGAAAAATTAAATCGTCTATTAGTAGTTAGTCCACTAAATGTTCAAGTAGCTCAAGCTCAAGTTACTAATGCAATTGCCTTAATGAGAAAAGCTCAAGCAGAACTTCGGCAAAGTTATGTTAAAGCTCCTAGTTCCGGTGAAATATTAAAAATTCATACTAAATCAGGGGAGATGATGGGTGTAAATGGGATTGCGGAAATTGGACAAACCGATCAAATGTTTGTAGTCGCAGAAGTTCCTGAAGATAGTATTAGTAAAATCCGTTTAGGTCAAACTGCTACTATTTCCAGTGATAATGGCACATTTAATGGTCAATTAAAGGGTAAAGTTACGGAAATTGGTAGAAAAATTGGCAAGAAAGATGTTCTCAATAACGACCCGGCAGCAGATATTGATGCTAGAGTTGTAGAAGTAAAAATTGCTTTATCTCCAGAGTTTAATAAGCAAGTTTCTGGTTTAACTAATGCTAAAGTTACGGTAGAAATTAATGCTAATTAACTTCCTATTTCTCTGAAAAATATTCAGGTTAAACTACTTAATTAATTGTTTCCAAAATCAAAAAAAGCTAAAAAATGGCAGTGAAAATACCTTTATCTTGGCTACAACTGACAAGAGAAAAAACTCGCCTAGCGGTAGCTTTGTCAGGTATTGCGTTTGCTGATATTTTAATGTTCATGCAATTGGGTTTTCGGGATGCACTCTATTATAGTAACGTCAGAATGCACAGCAGTTTAGCAGGTGATGTGATTTTAATTAATAATCAATCTAATGCTGTTTTATCAATGAAAAGTTTTTCCCAAAGAACTTTATATAAGGCGTTAGATTTACCCACAGTTCAATCAGTACATCCCATATATTTAGACTATACAAGCTGGAGAAATCCCGTTACAGGTCGCCCTCGCAGTATTTTGATTTTCGGCATAAATCCAGAGGTTAATTTGTTTAATTTACCCGGAGTAAATGAAAACTTAAATAAACTTAAACTTCCTGATGTGGTTTTATATGATCGTTCTTCTCGGGTAGAATATGGTCCGATTACTGATAGTTTTAATCAGGGAAAAATTGTCACTGCTGAAGTAAGAAGACGACAAGTTAAGGTGGGTGGATTATTTACTTTAGGAGCATCTTTTGGTGCAGATGGTAATTTAATTACTAGCGATCTTAACTTTTTGCGAATTTTTAATAATCGTCAACGGGGACTAATTGATATTGGGGTAATTAAGTTAAAACCTGGCGCAGATCCTAATCAAGTGGCTCAATATTTGCGAAGTTATTTACCTACAGGTATTAATGTTCTAACTAAGGAGGAATTTGTTGAATTTGAAAGAAATTATTGGGCAAGTAGTACGGCTATTGGTTTTATTTTTACATTAGGGACAATTATGGGTTTTATTGTGGGAACTGTCATTGTTTATCAAATTTTGTATACAGAAGTAACAGATCATTTATCTGAATATGCTACTCTCAAGGCCATAGGTTACACTCAAAATTATTTATTAACGGTGATCCTTCAAGAAGCTTTTTTATTAGCTGTTGTCGGTTATTTACCCGGATTTGCCTGCGCTCTTGTTTTGTACAATGTTGCTAGAGACGCTACTCTTTTACCCATATTCATGAGTTATAATCGCGCTATTATGGTAATCATGTTAACTATTTTAATGTGCTTTATTTCGGGAATGATTGCTATTCGTAAATTGGGTTCTGCGGACCCAGCAGATATTTTTTAATAGGTAATACATAATAGGTATTTAACTTACATATTACCTAAAATTAAAACTCTTGTGGGGTGGTTATCTTAACCGCCCTGGTTATGCTTAAAGGTTTATCAGCCCTGATTATTCCATCTTTCTTCTCAACTTTTCTATTATGATCAACAAAAAACCTGTAATAACTATTAAAAACATTAATCACTACTATGGTAGAGGATCTCTAAGAAAACAGATTTTATTTGATATTAATTTGGAAATATATGCCGGAGAAATTGTAATTATGACCGGTCCATCAGGTTCAGGTAAAACAACATTACTGAGCCTAATTGGTGGTTTAAGATCGGTACAAGAAGGAAGTCTAAAATTTTTAGGTGAAGAACTGTGCGGCGCAAGTCAAAGTAAACTAGTAAAGATGCGTCGTAATATTGGTTATATTTTCCAAGCTCACAATTTATTGGGTTTTTTAACTGCTAGACAAAACGTGCAAATGGCTGTAGAATTAAATCATCGTATTTCCCAATCAGCAGCTATTTCTCAATCAGAAGCTATGCTGAAATCTGTGGGTTTACAAGAACGTGTTAATTACTATCCAGATAATTTATCAGGTGGACAAAAACAAAGAATAGCGATCGCTCGCGCTTTAGTCAATCATCCTCCTTTAGTATTGGCTGATGAACCAACAGCGGCATTAGACAAACAATCAGGACGTGATGTAGTAGAAATCATGCAACGTTTGGCTAAAGATCAGGGAACTGCTATCTTACTTGTTACCCATGATAACCGGATTTTAGATATTGCCGATCGCATTGTGGAAATGGAAGATGGTCTTCTGACCCGTGATGCTCAAAATGTCGCTTTGAATCACGACTCTAAGACAAATAATCATAACAGTCTAATAACGTGAATTTGCTTATTAGTATATTGTCACTACAGGTGCTTTGCGGGTAGTTTTGAATGTCACATTCACCCCTTCACTTAATTGTTCCAGTACAAGCAGCGGCGTAGGTTTCGCCTTTTGATCCCAATGCATATAAACAATCCGACCTTGAATAGTCGGTTGCCAGGTATCGCCATTTTCACTGGGCAGCAGGTAAGTTTCTATACAATTAATTATTTGGGAGATAGTAGTAGAAGTGGCTTGAATTGGTAACTTAATTAATCGAATTTGTATTCGGAATAGTACCCGCTTCACAATTTTCGGTGCTACACCGGTTTCATATTCAATATCAAAAGTTTCATCTATTTGCTTACCATGATTGCTACTGGCAACTCCCACAGATCCTTGTCCCGATTGACCAGGACGCAGCGCCAAAGATATCTTATCTTTAACCTTGATTTTCATTTGATTAATCAGGGCTAAATGGAATACATCCTCTGACATCCGCATTCGCAGATAATCTAGATTAAAATGCCGTGAGTCAGCTAAATCGGGATTATTTTCCAGTTTGCGAATAGTTTCCAAAGCTAACTTCAGTTTTTTGTCTAATTCTTGTGTGCGGAATCTTTCAAAATTTAATTTTTTCTCACTCTGCTGCAATAAAATTTTACTATAAACAATTACACCAATCAGAGCTAAAACCATTCCTCCACTGGCAAATAGTAGCAATGGTGGACTTTGGGATTCATTGACAACTACGGCTTGAGTCGTTTTTGTGATCTTCGGTAAAGAAGATTGATTGAGAAAATTTGTACTAGACATAATTTGCAACCTTTAACTATAAGACTAATATTTGATTGTTGAAATATACCTAGTGCATTGCCAACCTTGGGCTGGTTTTCCAGGCCTGACTACACTACTTAAATTTTTTCAACTATCATTTACGATTGCTATATTAACAGGCTATCAGTATTCAGAATTTAGTTAGGGTAATGTAACATACATTACATTTTTCTTGACATTCCATAACCTACAATCAATGTTATGGTTTCCTCATGGTTATGCGGCTTGGCAAGGGTAAAAGCTGTATAAGTCCATGTTATTGCCAATGTATATGGTGATTATTGTGCAGTTTTTAGACTATTATTGGGATCTCATATATGAGATTACTATATTGAATATCAGAAATCCATAAGCTAATGCTATACCACTTTTATCTTTTCTTTGTTATTTTGTATTGGGGGGAACAGTTATTCCACATAAAGCCCGTTTAAATAAAAATTAGTTCAACTACTTTACCGTTCCTCAAGTTCAGTGCAAATTGCCAAGACAATTTATCATCTAAATGACCAAGGCAAATTTTCATCAATCTCATCTACGGAGGACTTACAACTATGCTGAAAACCAATAGTCAACCAATGATTATCTCTAGTTTTGTTAACCATGAGGAGCAAAACCGTCAAGCTAAAAATCAGTTTAATTTATTGCAAAAATTACGTCAATTTCTGGATGAAATCGAAATTGATAATCGTCAAGTCGCTAAATTGATTGCTAAACTTATTCCTGCCCAATGTCCGTTTGAGCGTGATATCGTGGTTTTTGGTCGCAAAATCGCCCACATTCCCCCTTTATGCAAATTTAACCCCCTGTATGACCAGTTTGTAGGCTTGCGTTTTCGTGCATTATGTTATTTAGTAGATAAGTGTGGAGAAGACATTCAATCTTACTGCTGAATAGAACATTAAATAGGCCATGGAAATTAAAGTCGAACATCAACCAAGTCTTGCACATCTCAATCAGTTAGATGTATTCAATTGGCCAATTTGGGAAAAGGAAATATCCAAGTTTCCTTGGACTTACGATGATCAGGAAGTTTGCTACTTTTTAGCAGGTAATGTCATTGTCACTCCTCATGGAGGACAAGCGGTACAAATGGGTAAAGGAGATTTAGTGACTTTTCCTGCTGGTATGTCTTGTGTCTGGGAAATTATCAGCGATGTCAGGAAACATTATCGCTTTGATTAATTGTAATTTATTTTTACTAATTTTGATGCAACCCAAATAATCAATATCTGAGAGATGGGAATTTGATATTTTTTAGCGGGTTGCTATGAAACCATTGATCCTAAAATATCATCTACAAATAAATTATTTTCGGGGAATGCTAAAATTGACAATTTTTCCCCGCGACTTAGTATTTGAATGTCCCTATAACCATTTTCACTAGGGTAGCGATAGACAATAATTACTTGTTGATAAATATCAACTAACCAAACTTCAGTAATACCACTACTAGCATAGAGAGGAATTTTTACGTCTCTATCATATTCAATACTGCTATCTGCAACTTCAATTAATAAGAATATATCTTGGGGTTGGGGGTGTCCAGATTCATAAAAATCTGCACGGGTTTGTAGTAATGCGATATCTGGTTCAGGTTCAGATAAGTTATTCAAGAGAATCGGATTTTGTACCCTAACAATTACTTTTATTCCCAGAATATTGCTGAATAAGCGATTAATTCTGTCAACACAAGCTGCGTGTCTTCTACCAATTGGTGACATTTCTATAATTTCTCCATTAATCAGTTCTACTTTATCATTTTCTGACAAAATACCGGCTTCACTCATTTGATGGTATTGAGAAATATTAAAGCGAAAATTTTTAACCTGTGGTTTTGCTAATTGTAAGGTCATAATTAACTTTCTCCTATTTACCTTTATTTTTAAAATAGCAATAATATCCCCGACTTCTCAACTCAATTGATTATTTAGACTAAATTAGGCGTTTAGAAACCGGGTCTACAGAGACAAAACCCACCTGCGTGGGTTTAGAAAACTGTTTATAAAAAATCAAAAAATACGTCAGGAACTAATCTCAATTCACCAGATTTAAACCGGGAAATATCTATCCATAATGCGCGATGTTGACGTTCTGGTGTTTCTGAAAAAGTTAAACTTTCGATTTGGTAAAATTTGGAATCTGCAAAATCGCATTCATAGAGTTGAATGATTTCATGTCCTTGTTTACCGTTAAAAGTAAATAGGTTTTCGATACAACTTAGATAGCGAATATTGGTTAATTCGGCTTGAATTTCTTCTTGAAACTCTCTAATTAAAGCTATGCGGCTAGTTTCACCAAATTCTACACCACCACCTAAAGCGCGATAAAAGATTGATTGTTTTGTAGGATCATATCCTTCAGAAACAAAGATTCTATTACCATCTCGAATTAGTGCTAAAACAATTACTCGAATTTGACCTTCTTTATTCATGATAGTAATTAATTATAATGATCGTAGATTGAATCGGGGTGACTTTCACTATTTTCTATAGGCCAATCTGAATTTTCACCACCAAGGTATAGTTCTTCGATAGCGACATATTCTTGAGTTAGTTGTGTTAATGCGTTGATCAGAATGTCTAAAGCGATCGCATCACTTGTTCCCAAATCAAACCAACAACGCATCCATTCTCCTTCATATTCAAATTCACCCATATTGTGCATCAAAGCCAGTAAGCTTTTATCATAGCCTTTTGCATCATAATTCATATAGCTGATATCAATTCCTGTATCTTGTATTTGCAGATTTTCCGCATTAAATCCCCCCAATTTACCTAAATAAAACCAGGAATTAAATACTTCTTCTACATATTTTTTTTCTTGCAGAGAGGGAATGGTGCTAAACTTCAACCAAATCCAGACATCAAAAGGATTAAACTCGCGGAATTGAATTTGCATTTTTGTAATGGGTAATGGGTAATGGGTAATGGGTAATGGGTAATGGGTAAGAAATTCTTGCCAATAACTAATAACTAATAACTACTAACAGCTTGACTGCGTTCATATTCAATTTGTTCGACTAAATTAACAGGAAGTTGAGATTTTTTGGCTAATGCTTTGTCAAAATAAACTATTCCTTCCTTAATCAAATCCTGACTTTTTTCCCTTTTTCCTTTTTCCTGAAGAATTTGAGCTTTTAGATAGTAAATTTCTGGGTTGTCAGCAGTTGTTTTTAAAGCGCGGTTGACATAATCTAAAGCCTGAGAATATTGTTTCAAATCTCGATAAGCTAAAGCAATACCCCTATCTACTAAATAACCAGGTGCCGCATTTTTTTGCAACCGTTCAATTGCATCATCTGGACTGGTAAAAGGCAAATTTACAGCTAACATTAAATCCATATAGCCGCGAATTAAGTTTAACTCTGGATCATTGGCAGAAATTTCTTCCGCTCTGTCAAAATATGTATATACTTTTCGTAAGCGACTAAAAGCAGGTCCAGCACCATTGATAGTCCCTTCTCGACCGAGAATTAGCGCCCCCTCTAAAAAATGACTGGCAGCAATGTATAAATTACCACGTAATGGATCACTAGAAATAAGATTTTGTGCAGTTTCCAGAGTTTTTTGACTGTAGTTTTCTAAACTTGCCCAATCTTGATCTCTATAAGCTAAACCAGCCTGAATCACATAAATTAAGGGTTCATTGGGTTCGCTAGAAATAGCTGCTTGTAAGGATTTTTTAGCTTTTGGGTAATTTCCCTCTTGGAAAATCGCCTTAAAAACAAATTCCGTATTATCACCAATTTTACGAGTTTCTTGAGTCCGAAATGGATCAGCAGCAAAGGAGGGATTTACAAATAGATTTAAAAGAATTGAAGTAGTAACAGTCACTTTTAAAAATATAGGAAATCGCCAAGATATGATGAATTGAGGAATTAAGAAATGTTTTAACATCGTCATCACGGGAATAATTACGGTTGAAATTGTTTTATCTATTACCTAAAATGCAAAACAGTGAATTATAAATTACGTCTATTGCCACCAAAATTTACCCTAACTTGGTAATCTTAACAGATGCTCTATCTTAGAAATCTAACTTATCACCCCACGGCTTGCCCCAAAGCAATTCTCCAAGCCATTAACTTAGAATTACCACCCCAGAAACTGGGTTTAATAATTGGACCTAGCGGTTCAGGGAAAAGCACCTTATTAGAAATTCTATCTGGACTAGCTGATCCTAGCACTGGTGGGGTTTTTTGGCGAGAGCAGGGACTCATAGCTGAACAACTGCAACAATTAGCAGGTTTAGTATTTCAATTTCCAGAACGACACTTTTGCGGGGGGACAATTTTAGAAGAGTTGCGCTTAGGACATCCTGAACTAGGATTAGAACAGGTTAAACAAGCATTAACAGAAGTTGGATTAAATAATTTATCTTTATCTGTATCTCCTACTAATTTAAGCGGTGGACAACAAAGACGGTTAGCTTTAGCAGTCCAATTAATTCGTCAGCCGAACTTATTGCTATTAGATGAACCCACAGCCGGTTTAGACTGGTCTATGCGTCGTCAACTGGTAAACTTATTAGCTAAACTGAAAAAAGATTGGACATTGTTAATTGTAACACATGATGCCAGTGATATGTTACCAATAGCTGATTATTGTTGGACATTAGATCATGGTATTTTAAAATCAGTTGAGCCGACAACTTTGGGAAATAAAACACAAGGAGTAGTGACTAATTTACCAGATTAATATTAACTTTCTTCTTCGTTGTTCTTCCTTCTTTGCGTCTTCGTGGTTCATTTAATTCATATTTTGTCAAGAAATAGGGAATTTAACCGCAGATAAACGCAGATGAATTTGATATCAATGTTCAAGTAAAAATTGGCTAAAATTAATGGGAAAAAGTGATTTTCAATAATGGATATAGAACCTTTATCTATCGCTAATTTACCGAAAATGGCGGAAATATGGGAAAAGACCCTAAATTGGCAACCGACAAATCTACAAGAAAACCAATTTCAACAACTTTATCAATTAATCATTGCGGGAAATCGCCAAATTAACTTAACTCGCATTACTGAACCTGAAGAATTTTGGGAGAAACATCTTTGGGATTCCTTGCGAGGAATTGCACCAAAACAAATATTTATTCCCGGTATTGACAGGGGAAAACGGATAATTGATATTGGTACAGGTGCAGGTTTTCCTGGTTTACCAATTGCTCTAATTTTTCCCAATTCTCAAGTTACACTTTTAGATTCTACGGGTAAGAAAATTGCTTTTATTGAGACAGTTTTATCAGCACTTACTCTCAATAATGCTAAAACTTTACTTGGGAGAGCGGAAGAAATTGGTCAACAGTATGAACACAGACAAAATTATGATGTCGCTGTGATTCGGGCTGTGGGAAATGTTTCTGTTTGTGCTGAATATAGTTTACCATTAGTCAGAAAAGGCGGTTTGGCGATAATTTATCGGGGTAGTTGGAGCGAAGCAGAAAATGAAAGTTTAGAAACTGCTGTTGAACAATTAGGTGGAGCAGTTGAATTAATTGAAGAATTTTCTACTCCTTGGAGTAATAGTATGCGTCATTGCCTTTATTTGCGAAAAGTCACCAACACACCAATTAGTTTTCCCCGTGGGGTTGGTATACCCAGTCAAAAACCAATTTAATCAGCGAATTTCTCGATTTTAGATTAGATTAGTGATTAGATATCTAATAGCGTGAGAGACTCAACGCTAACAGCGACAATAAACCTAAAATTCCCAAAATCTAAGTGTTAAATTTGTCTCAAAATGGGTGTTCTGTATGGGTTGCTTCTTCAACAGAAAGGCTGCTGACACCAACCGCTGTTGCTCTTGGTAAATTTGATGGTGTTCATCTTGGTCATCAAAGAGTAATTCAGCCAGTATTGCAGTCAGTATGGGGTAAAAGTGGGGAAAATTCAACCGACCCAGACCGAAAAAATCCGCGCCCTTACTCAACCGTTGTTACTTTTGATCCCCACCCCCATGAGTTTTTTACAGGACAACCCCGTGATTTATTAACACCACTGGATGAAAAAGTGCAACAATTGCGATCGCTTGGGGTAGAACAATTGGTATTATTACCTTTTGATAGAGAATTGTCCGCTCTTTCCCCGGAGGAATTTGTGGATAAAATTCTGGTTCAACAACTCCAATGTCAACAAATTAGCGTTGGCCAAGATTTCTGTTTTGGCAAAAAGCGTATGGGTACAGCCCAGGATTTGCAAATACTCGCAGCTAAATACAATATACCCGTGACCATAGTTCCTATAAAAAATGATACAGACAGCTTGTCCACAACAGATGATACTCGTATCAGTACATCCTTAATTAGGGAAAGTTTAGAAGTAGGTGATATTCCTAAAGCAAATCGTCTACTGGGAAGACCTTATACTCTTACGGGTGAAGTAGTAACAGGTCAGAAATTAGGTAGAACTATCGGCTTTCCTACGGCGAATATCCAACTACCAAAGGATAAATTTTTACCTCGTCATGGTGTTTATGCTGTGGAGGTGATGATTCATAACGAAACTCCAGATACAGACTCTATTCCGCAATTAGGGGTAATGAATATCGGGAACCGTCCCACAGTTAATGGTATAGATACTCGTGTAGAAGTACATTTTTTAAATTGGTCTGGTGATTTATACGGAAAAATTTTAGAGATACAACTAGTAAAATTTTTGCGTCCTGAACAGAAATTTCCCTCTTTGGAAGCGCTGAAAGATCAAATTCAACTTGATTGTACAGCAGCTCAAGCAATTTTTAATTCTTAATATTGCGCGGGGAATTTTTAATGTCAACTTAAACATTACAGCGATTTTTAAGTAAATGAACCAAGTTTGAAAATCTTACGCAAAGGAAGAAAGGAATATAAAAACAAAAGTGTGGTACAAGTACATTAAAATTGCTGTAATAAGAAAGGTAAAAAGTGCATCTACAAATAAAAAACCGCTTATTTAATATCAAATATCATGGGAGGTATAACCTCCCAAAAAGTATTTCTATTATATAGCACTTGCGAAAAAATTTTTAGAAGAAGATCATGGTTTTAAACTTTTTGAAATTAATTATAAAATCTGTGATTGAATAATATATTTAAAAGTAAAACCATTTCCAAAAAGCTGTTTTTTGCTTTCCTCTCCTTGTGTCGGTGGTTTAGCAACTTCAGAAATTTTTAATTCTCATGCTAGATTAGAATTTTTACGTGGTAATACTGTAGGAAAGGCTAAACTATTAAACAAGTTTTTAGTCCAAACTCAGAAACAAACCTTCTACATTTCCCCCCAGTGAGAAATGGTTATAATAAATTTATTCAGGACTTACGTATAAAGTATTGATGATTTAAAAAGTACTCAGGACGCACTAAATTCCGTAAATACCGATAAATTAACCAAGCTAAAACTCCTAAACAGAGATTGAGCGTAATATCCCTAATTATAAACCAAAAAATTGCCGGTTCAAACCAAAGTTCCCACCGCAAAGGGCTAATTTTTCTATACAAAATTAAAAACCTAAATATAGAATTTCCACCCAATAAAAACATTAATAATACTAAACCCTTTTGCCACTTACGCACTGAGGATCTATGTCCACCAATTAACACTAAAGGACGTTTACCCTGTAATTTTCTCAGTAATTTTTCCCACCTCCAAAACATCCATAACAGCAAGGGAAATAAACCATAAGTAAGTAAGTATAAGGGCTGTGGAAACCTGCCAGCAATAGATAAAATATTAACTAAAGCATGAAAAAAGACAGAATTTAACCAAGCGGTAAAAATCAAATTCCGATCTTGATCGCACCTTGGTTTAGTACCAAAATATACCGCCAAAGCGTAACCCCAAGGAGCGGAAAACATCACATGAACTGGTGTACCAATAGTCCTTTCTAAAATTGAGGATGTACCATTAAATAGATAAATCCAGGTTTCTTCTGCTGCAAACCCTAACGCTACTGCTATGGTAAACAAAAATACGGTAGTACATCGCAAATAATACTGACGTTGTAAATAGCAAATGGGCAGAATAACTGCTACTAATTTACAACTTTCCTCAATTGGTGCTATTGCTAATATTTGCCGAAAAATTACACCAAAAAAATGACGCTGTATCTGTTGCCAGTTTAAAAGCCAGTTAGCAGTGTTTTCCAGGGCAAATTCCAGCCCAAGAGCCACAAAACCAGATATAGCGCCAATAATGAACAATATGAGTAAATTTAACACAGGTGGGGCAGCCGGGGTTCTGCGGTAGTAGAACCACAAAAACAGTAAGGGGGGAATCACTGCCCATAGCACTAGTAATAAATTATCCACTCACCTGAGCAATTACAGTACGATGACGGGGACTATTGCTAGTAATAGTAGGAGCGTTAAAGCCGGACTTAATTAAAGCCTGTTCAATGTCCAAACTAAAATATTCGTCTAAATAAGGTTCGGTGCTTTTGAGCAGTGTCAAAATATAAGGTGGCATTTTTTTGTAATTTTCTGCTTTGGGGTTCATGTCCATAATTGCTAAGTGGCCACCTGGACGTAAGATACGTCTAGCTTCAGTAAAAATCCTGTAGTTTGCTGATTGTGGTAATTCATGACACATCAGACAAATAGAAACTAAATCAAAGGTAGCATCTGTAAATCCTGTAGATTCTGCTTGAGCGTGAACCCAGTTAATTTGAGTTTGACGTTCTTGACTACGATAATTAGCTACAGCTAAGAAGTAAGGAGATAAGTCTAAACCGGTAATTTTGGCTTGGGGATAAGCTGATTGTAAGGCAAAGGTACTTAATCCCACCGCACATCCTAAGTCTAATATATTTTGTGGTTGGGGATAAATTTTTTCTTTGAGAATATTGTGGTAACTTTGACGCAGTTTAGTGTCACCTTGAGAACCGGCTTCAGTCCAGATACTAGCATGAACGGTGCGAGCAGCCACTTCTAATTCAAAAGCTGCTGGCCAACTTAAATTTCCGTGTTCGTAGGCATGAAATGGCCGCAAATAGTATTCTGGGTAATTAATTTGAATTTGGGGATTTTCAACTTTTGATAAGTCTTTTACCCAGTCACGCTGTTGCAGTTTTTCTACTTCCTCTGTCCAGGGTACACCTATTTTTTCTGCCCGTTTAATCATCATTTGTCGGGCTTGGTGTTTGGCCAGGTTTGCTAGGGGTTTAATCGCTAAAATGCCATTAATGAAGCGAGAAGCTAAATCAGGGGCATTGTTGATGGTAGTTGTCATAAATCAATTTTGGTAAGTAGCCTTTACATACATTAAAGCCTAAGGATTTGATGAAATTCAATACTTACTTGAAATATAGGAATAATATTTGATTTTTGATAGCTTGCGTGGCGTAGCCATACAAGACTCAGTAGGTATCAATTCTGTCTTTTCTGTTCCCTGTTAAGAGTTCCCTGTTCCCTGTTAAGAGTTCCCTGTTAAGAGTTCCCTGTTAAGAGTTCCCTGTTCCCTGACCACACAAGTAAATTCACAGAATCAAACCGGATTCCTATATTATCTTGAAATATTATCTTGAAATATTATCTTGAAATATTATCTTGAAATATTATCTTGAAATATTATCAAAGTGGTTGTAATTTAATAAACCTTTAATTTACGTGTTGGTGAATGAAGGTATGAATTTGTCTCACGCAAAGACGCAAAGGCATGAACAGTAAGGAAATAAAGAAATAAGGAAATAAGGTTACACCAGAAATTCTTGATTTTTAAGGATGATTATTACTTCTCAGCTTTTGGGCTGCAAGATAGATTTTAGTCCATTCACTTAGAACTTGATGGGTTTTACGTTGTAGTTTTTGGGCTATTTCTTCTATGGAATTACCAGCTTTACACAGGTTGAGAACTTGCTGGGCTAAAGGGGTTAATTGTTCTTCAAGTTGTTGCCATTCTGTTGCAGTTAACCCTAAGTTATCTTCTTTTAAGGATGTGGAAAGCCAGTTATCTACTAATTCTGGTTGACCTTTAATCGCAAAAATTCGCACAGCATGATAACTAATTTTTTCTCGCAGACGATATACTTCTTTAATAGGTTTATTAAGTTGTTTGGCAATTTGTTCTTGAGATTTACCTTGCAGATATAACTGCAACCAATCTACTGCTAGTCGTCCAATATTTGCTAATAAATATTCTGCAAATTCTTCTTGTACGAGTTGACGGTTAGCTTGTTGTTCTTCTAGATATTGGATTTCTTGATATTGTGCGATCGCTTGATTATCAATTAAGCTAACAGGATTATCGTTATTTTCTGCTATAATCTCCTCGGAAACAAGTCTCACTAATTCACTGGTAGGTACTTGTGTTAAACCCCCTCTCTGGATTCTTCTTAGGTAATTAACAAACCTGTACATTAATATTGGTTGATTCCGAACTGGACGTAAACAATATTCTTCAATACTAGCAAATAACAACATATCTCGCAATCTTTTATCTGTTGTTAATGCGCTAATTTGGCTCATTTGTTGTTGAATATAGGAATCACTTTGTAATAATTCCTGAAGCACTTCTTGAAGTACATCAACAACACTACGTTGACGATCTCTGCTTAGAGATATCCAAGACTGAATTTTATTTCTAATCGTAACTACGCTACCCAAACGACTAATAAGTTGACAATAAGCCTTTTCTCTGCTCATTCCTAAATAGCGTTTGTGCAAAATTCGCCACCGATATTCTATTGCTTGTTTAGCAATTTCTAATTCTTTGGGGTTAAGTAAATTAAACCGGTTTAAATCTATTTCCAACAGCCAGGAAATAATACTTTCTCTATTAGCCTGACTTTGTTCTGGACAGTCTGTAGCCAGTCGTTGTTGCCAATATTCAGCTATATCTACCCCATTTTGTGTCATAGCAATATTGCTCTCCTCGAAATTAGATTTGGCGATTTAGTGGCAATTAATAACTCCTAATTTATTATGTATAAGATTTCTAGAGTGATTGACCGCAGATAAACGCAGATAAGAATAGATGATTTAATAGACATTGCCGGTAAAGGATGTAGAGAGGTTCTTCTGTTAGGGATTCTCGGCTCTACAATCTTTACCGTTAGATGTTTATGAGAGGATGTTTTAAAAGCGAATATAATTCGCTACTACACAAGCCAATTTCACTTGGGTGGACTAATGAAAAACCAAGGATTTCTAACCTGCATAAGCAGGTTTTATCTGTGTAGCCGTGATTGACTATGGCCGATTTCAGTATTAATTTAGACTACTGCATTCATCCTCTTACCCCTTACCCATTGATAAAGTATTAAATTAACCCCTGTTAGAGGCAGCAATGATGGGATTTTCTACGGAATCTCTATACTGTTGTACTTCTGCTGTATAAGCGATTGGCAATACAGCCTCTACGTTTTCATGGGGACGGGGAATAATTACCCAAGATTCTAAAGTACCACCATAAACTTTTTCTACAGCATCTACACCGGCAGCCATAGCGGCTTTCACTTCGGAAACGTCACCACGAATGTTAACTGTAAACCGGGCGCTACCAACTCTGATATAACCAACTAGGGTAACTCGTCCTGCTTTCACCATTGCGTCTGCTGCTGCGAGTACAGCGGGAAAACCCTTAGTTTCTAATGATCCGACAGCCTGTAATGACATTTTTCATCTCCTGTTTTGAATATAAAGTTATGGAGGGCTACAAATTATTTGTATGAAGGAATACTTCAATTTTTGATAGCGCACTTACTTAGAAAATACGGAAAGGTTCGGATTTCGATGTGAAGTGAATGGGTAAGACCGTTTCTACGTTTTCCGGAGGGTTGGGAATAATGTAGTGGGTAATAACCTGACCACCATAGATTTCTTCACCCGCAGTAATACCTGCGGCCACGGCTGTTTGGACTTCGGCAACGTGTCCCCTGACGGCAACTATCAAGCGACCACCTTCGGCGATACCATAGTACACAATGGTGACACCCGCTGCTTTGACCATGGCATCTGCTGATGCTAAAACCGAGGGAAAACCTAATGTTTCAATTACGCCAACTGCCATTGGCATGGGCTGAATCTCCTACGTTAGGGATAATTGATTCTTATTTTACGAGGATTGTGTACCGATTTTTATTTTTGTGGAAATTTTCTTTTTTAATTAATTACTGGGTATTGTTGCAAGTGGTACGCGCTGATGTAAACTGGGTTTTATGTTTCCAAGTTTTCTCCCCCCCGCAGTTGGGCAACTCACACAAACCACATCTATCGCTTTGGCCCAAAATATCCAACGTCAGGCGATCGCTATTCCCTGTATAAATGCAACTACTGATACTACTTATGTCCATCAAGGTCAGGGTGGTACACCGATTTTCTTAATTCATGGTTTTGATAGTTCTGTCCTTGAATATCGGCAAATTTTGCCTTTACTAGCTGAAAATAATGAAGTTTGGGCGGTGGATTTATTAGGGTTTGGCTTTACGGATAGATTACCGGGAATTACTTATAGTCCTGAATCAATTAAAACTCACCTTTTCTCTTTCTGGCAAACCTTAATTAATCAGCCTGTGATTTTGGTGGGTGCGTCTATGGGTGGTGCGACCGCTATAGATTTTACCCTTACTTATCCAGAAGCAGTAAAAAAACTGGTGTTAATTGATAGCGCGGGGTTGAAAGCTAATTCCCCATTAAGTAAGTATATATTTCCTCCTTTGGATTATTGGGCTACGAAATTTTTACGAAATCCGAAGGTACGCGATCGCATTTGTAGAACTGCTTATAAAAATCCTAGTCTAATCTCTGCGGATACTTTATGTTGCGGAGCCTTACATTTACAAATGCCGAATTGGACTCAGGCTTTAATTGCTTTTACGAAAAGTGGCGGTTATGGTGCTTTTAAATTTCCACAACTGGCCAAAATTGCACAACCAACCTTAATTTTATGGGGTGATAGTGATAAAATTTTAGGAACTGGGGACGCTAATAAATTCGCTAAAGCCATTCCTCAAAGTCAGCTAATTTGGATTAAAAATTGTGGGCATATTCCCCATTTAGAACAACCAGAAATTGTCAGTCAACTTATGTTAGAATTTCGGAAATAATCTGATTAACAAGATCCCAGATTTCTTCAAGAAGTCCGGGATGTGATTCCTAATTTTAATCATATAACCAAGTATTTTTAGAAAAATCTTCACTATCTTGATTTGGTTTTTCTTGAAGTCTTTCTATGGATCTATGGGATTTTTTGTATTGAATGGATTTAGAAATTTGACTAGTTTGTTGACTAGGTTGTTTAAAAACTTTGATTTCTTCTAACAACTGAGAATTAGAATCTGCTAATTGTAATGCTGTTTGTTTCGTTTCATAAAGTTCTTCTGTTAAGCGTTCTGTTAATGCTTTTTTTTCAGAAATTACCATTTGTAAAGCATTAATTTTCTGAATGAGAGTAGATTCTTTTTGTTTTAATGTATCCACGGTTTTTTGCAATTCTTTTATAATTGCTTCTAGTTCCGACTGATGATTAATTCTGGTAATGGGAGTCTCAGGAGTTTGTATTTGTGGTTCTAATACTGGTTCAGCAATAATTTCAATTATTGGTTCACCTTGAAGGGGTATAAATTTCTTGCTTTCTTCCTGTGTTAAATTAGAGATATTTTTTTTAGCCATGAGATTATGAACTCCAATTATATCGTTATTATTCCAGTATAAACCTGGAAGTGACAAAAAAACATAGATACCCAACTTCTTCCATAAATATGAATTGATCTGGATTTATCTGACACAGAGTGGTTTCAGGTTGAAATCATGATGACTGTGAGTATCAGCAAGGTTAAATATCAAACTGTCTTCACTTCTAAGTTTTCTGGAGTGATTTCTAGAGTTGATAAAACTTCTTCCTCAAATAATTCTAAATCAAACCAAAAAGTAGTACCAATACCAACCTCACTGACTAAATTAACTTGACTGTGATGTCTGTCAATAATATTTCTGACAATTGATAAACCTAAACCTGTTCCTTCCAAGGTATGAACCCTATTTTCCACGCGAAAGAAGCGGTCAAAAATCGCTTGTTGATCTTCTGGGGCTATCCCAATTCCCGTATCACTGATTTCAATTCTCACTTTACCAGGTTGATGATGAGAATTAGAATTATCATCTAGTTGATAAGCTCTGATAACTACCTTACCACCTGCGGGAGTAAATTTGAGAGCATTACCAATTAAATTACCAAAAACTTGCAATAATAAATCGTAATTTCCTAGAACTAAAGGTAAATTAGGAGTTAATTCCTGGAATAATTCCACACCTTTATCTTTAGCATTAAGTTGATAGGTACGTAATGTTTGTTCTAGTGCTTGTGGTAAATCTACTTTATCAAAATTATAAGTCCGTCCAGATTCAAGTTTTGATAAATCCAAAACGTCATTAACCAAACGGGTAAGTCTGTCAGTTTCATTATTAACTGTTTGTAAAAATTCCTGTCGTTCTTCAATTCCCAAATCTTCGCCATAATCATGTAAGGTTTCAATATAGGTTTTGATATTAAATAATGGTGTTCGTAATTCGTGGGAAATATTGCTAATAAATTGGCTTTTGGCTTCATTTAATTCTACTTCACGAGTAATATCCTGGACAGTAATAGCGATACCTTTAATACTTTCCCGTTGTAGGTTTAAAACAGTTGTTAAAAGAATGCGAACTGTGCGTTGAGTTGGTTGTTTAAGTGGGATACGAAATTCAGCACTTTCACATTCACCCGCAGCCATTTCATATAAAGTCCGGGATATTTCCATTTGCACACTTTGGGGTAGATGGCGTAAAATATTATTACCAACAACATTGACATTTTCCCAACTAAAAATACGTCTGGCCGTGGGATTGACTAATATTACCTGCATATTATTATCAATCAAAACTGCACCATCAGCAATGGTAGAAACTAAGGTTTCTAACTTAGCTTTTTCTGCGGTTAATTCTTCAATATTTTGTTCTTCATAGCTTTCTAAACGCTCGGCCATTTCATTAAAACTAAGAATTAGTTCACCTAATTCACCTCCTAATGGTATATTTATGCGTTGTTTAAAATTACCAGCAGCAATTTGTTTGACACCTACGAGTAATTCTTTGATAGGTTTAGTAATAGTTAAAGCATTAATTACCCCCGCTAAAATTACCATCACCCAAATGGTGATAAAAACCGCCAGGGTAACATCACGGGTGAAATTAGTGGATATGACTGCGGTTTGGTTGGGATTAATACCCACCGCTAACAGACCTAAGTATTTTTTATTGACTATCAAGGGAACAAATACATCTGTAACTATCCCGTCAGGAGTATTATGTTGTCTAACCAGAGGCTGATATTCATCACCGGGATAATCTTCTGGTAATTGTATCCGGCGCTTAATACTCAGGGAATCTTCCACTTCTGGCTCCCAAAAAGGAATACCAAAGAAAATTTTCCCAATTTC
This sequence comes from Anabaena sp. FACHB-1391, assembly GCF_014696755.1. NCBI lineage: Bacteria > Bacillati > Cyanobacteriota > Cyanophyceae > Nostocales > Nostocaceae > Anabaena > Anabaena sp. FACHB-1391. The sequence continues at coordinate 116,949 of NZ_JACJQS010000001.1, forward strand.
GTCAGCGTAAAGCAGATAGCGGACGCTAGTGGTGCTGCTATAAAAGCGTTCGGAAAATTGGGCTACCTCAGTCAAATTATGATCAGCAATTAGGGGAGCTACATTAGCTGCTAACAATAACCCTAAATCACGGCCAAAGCGGGTATCATTAAAACGTGCATCTTGTTGAATTGTGTTCACAGCCCAGAAAGTCAAACCACTCATGACCAGGGAAACCGTCAAGGTAGCGACGGCCAGAAGTTTGGTCTGAAGCGTGAACTCTGACCACCAATTAGCGATCGCTTTTGATACACCTGAAGCAAATTCATCTCGGAAATTTCTGAAAAGAGCCAGCATTTTAAAATTCACTTGTTAGTAGTTCCTTGTTTTCTATCCCAAAAACTCAAAATCAAGGGTTAATTTCCTGAAATTTCTAGGAATTGAGGCTGGGGACAGAATATACTTTTTCCTTTACCTCTTCTTTCCTTATTTAACTATGTTTTTGGCCTAATCACGAAAACTCTGATGTTTAGCTTCATTAAATACTCAAATCCCCGATTTCTATGAAAAGTCAGGGATCTATATCACTTTTTCACTTCTTTACTAAAATATAAGCATTTGTATATTCAGGTAATTTATGAATGTACTGCTGAAAATCTTTTTCACTCGCAAAAGTTCCCGCTAAAAAATCAAGTTGATAAAGGTTTGGTAAAAATGCTCCACCTGTATCCGCAATTACGCCCATTTTTAACCGTTTTTTCCCACTCTGATTATCTTCAATCACAATTATTCTCCCTAAACCAATATTCAGAACATCTCCAGCAAATGTTACTCCTGGTTTAATGGATATTTTGGCTTCTATTTTATATCCATAGCCTTTAATTGCATCAACTTCTTTAAAATACCAGTACCGCTTTTGTGAAGTTGCTTTTACTCCCCGAATATAAGACATTCCGTTATTTTTATCTACATTTAAAAATTCTTTAGTTCCATCAGTAAAATTAACTAATACTGTTCCCTGCATTAGTGCTGCTTCTAAACCATTTCTGGTTAAATAAGCAATAGGTTTAACTTTACCAAATTCTTTACCTCCTGGTTCATAAATACCTGACAAAACATCTTGTTTTGTATAATTAGTGTAAAATTTATCCTGGCTTAATTCTTCTTTAAGAGCATAAATTGGTGTATTATATTCAGAGGTTTTTTCTCGAGAACCAGGATGGATAAAAGCCGCATATTTTGTAATTCTTAATTGTTTCTGCTGAGGATTTTCTGGGTTATGCGCTGACCATTTAATCACGCGAAAATTGGCGTTAATAAAATTTGGATCTTGTAACCTAGTTGTGTGATTGTTAGCAATATCTTCTTCTAAAACTGTGATCATGAAATCTAATGTTTTCAGAATATCTTTAACGGTAACTCCTTGAGTTATTAATATTCCCGTTCTTTGAATATCTGGATCTTCTGAACTATATTTCTCAAAATATTCTCTGGTATTTGTGAGTACGGATAATAAATCACCCTGATGAAAATTTATTTGATTATTTGGTAATTTTACCGTCGTTAATACCTGATTAGAATTTATACTATATTGATATTTTTGCCATTCATTGATAACTGAATACAATATAGATTTATTAGATGGTTTTTGAGTCAATAAATTATTAGATAATCCTACAATTGGAGAATCTACTATTGGGGACAATGATAAATTTTCTGTAGTCTGTTGTTTTTGAATTGGCTGTTTATTCATGAAACCAACTACCAATAAAGTGGTAATAAATGCTGTAATTTTGAATTTTTGATTGAATAAGATCCGCATAATTTATCAAGATAAACAATGATTACCCTCTATTCTAACATTGTTCCCTGTTATGGGTTAAGTATTCTCAACCGTCGTAATAATCTAGTCAGTGGTGGTTCGGGTTTGAGTTTAAAGGCTAGAATTTGAGTCTGCTGTAACCCTCTGAAGTTATTATCGCTGATCAGAATTAGTGATTGTTCTCCGTTGGGTAATTTTGCTCCCAGGGTTAACCCTTCAATATTATCTAATGGTACATCTAATCTCCGTAAATCTAATAATAGTTCTTTCTCTACTGGTTTAATTTCAGAGGTGTCAACTTTTGCAATGCTCTCGAAATTACGAATATCCGTAGCCTTGTTTAAGGAAATCTGAAATAAGAAAACTGTAAATCCGAAACCTGTAAAACTTCTTTCTATACTGATAAAATGTCCTTGATTATCAAGTGCTAATAAATCTGATAAACCACTAGCAAATTTACGAGTGGGATTAAAGAAAGGTTTGACGGGTTGCGTCTGGTAGAGAAATTCCCGTTCTGGCTGCTTGGTTAAGAGGTTATATTCTAAAATCCGACAAGAAGTACCAATACCGCTTTTAGCTTCCTTACCATCTTGAATTAAAGCGTTTTCAGTCGCTGTAAACAGAAATTTTTCATCAGGTGTTATGGTGAGACTCTCAAAACCTAAGTTACTGCGGATACCTTTTTTCTTTTGTGGATCTGGTAAAAATTTATCTGGTATGGGTAGGGTACTAATTGTTTGTCCAGACGCCAGGGAAAATTCATCAATAAAGGGATTTACTTGATTGTATATATTTCCTTCAGAAGCGACAAATATAGTATTTTTGCTAGTGAATGCAATTCCTTCCGTATCACTAGTGTCTGGTAAGAATGGTTGGTTATTTTTATTTAATAATTTTGTTACATTTACGGGAGTAACGCCATTATCAGTTAATTTACCTTCGCTAAGGTCAATTTTAAATGTATAAAAACGAGGAGGTGCTTTTCTTCCTGTATCATCGGAAATTACGTAATATAAATTATTTTTAGCATCATAAGTAATTCCCGATAAACCACCAATTTCAGTTTTTTGGAAAGATAAGCCTGTGGGTAGGGTGGCTTCTCCAATAAATTCTACACTACTGACGATTAAAGAGGGAGAGGGGAAATGACTAAAGAAAGAACCGATAAGAATGATCACGAGGAACAGTTTCTGGGGCTTGGGGAGACGTATCATAAACATAAAATAATAGAAGTAAAATTTTTTATAGGTTTATTACCACATTACCACAATCACCTGGAAAAAAAACTAACTAGCCAATCTTTGACGGTACGGGTGGCGCGACAGTCATCTTCATTGTACTCTTGAATTATTGATAATAACGTGCGATCGCCTGTTTCTAACCACTGATCATACCAATAAATACATTTAGCTCCATTAGCTTCCTGTTCACGCCATTCAAAACCTAACCAACGAGCGATAGTTTTTAACGCGTAACTATCTATTGGCAAAACTAAGCTTTGAGTTAATTGTTCATATATGTCAATAAACCGATTGAGGACGGGACGGATTTCGCTATAGGGTGTATGGTAAAGTTTCCCAAGGCGTTGAACTGTATCCACTTCATAAGCACAAAAATGATAAATTGGTGCTTGCGGATATTGACTGACTAAAGCTAAAAATTGCTGCCAAATTAATTGTTCTTGATCTGGTGTTTCGGCTAAAAAGGAGTAAAATCGTTCAGTGTTGGCAATTCTATCCACAACTAAAACACCTAAAAGATAATTTAAATTTAAATCTGGCTGGGCTTCAATATCAAAATAAAGTTCAATGGGGGCTACAAAAGTCAGATATTCTGGAGAACAAGGATCAGGAAGGGTTAAAGGTTGTTTAGTTAACACAGATTGGGCTTGAATAACTAATTTACCAGCTATATTACTATCAAACCCTGTCAGGTTTTCTAAGGTGCTGGGCTGGGTACAAGCAAGTGCTTCTAAACTGGTAATATCCAGATTTTGTAGTTGTGTGTAGCGAATAGGTGTTACACCTGGTAATAAAGAAAGGTGTTGTTGAGCTTGAGCGATTCCATAACAGTGATTGTACCAATGACAAAGGTTACATTTTTGCCGGGAAATAAAAACTTCCGGCGGATTTACAGAATCAATTACTTGAGTATATTCAGTGAGAATATCCAACATTTGTGGTATCCATTTATCTAAATCCACCAAATGTGTTTTGTCTTTATTTCGCAATATCAACCCTGCTTTCTCCAAAATTATACCCTGAACCGTGGCTAAAACTTGGGCATGAAAAGCAATCACTACTTGATATTCCTGTTTAGGACGTTTACCCAATTCAATATTTACCGGCACATAGTTCCAGTTTCCAAACCGAGACTTTCCCGGCTGTTTGACAAGTAAATCCGGGCGACTAAGTAAGGTGTATTTTTCATTGTAAGTGGTTAATAGTACACCATGATGAATATAACTTACACCTCGCTGCATTAATTCTACGGTAGCCGCTGCTCCCGCTTGCCAATTTCCTGAAGGATAATCAGGCTCATAGTAACTTAATTTTGTGACTATTCGCTGATGATTCAGGTTTTTGTCTTGTTGTAACTTTAATACCAACTCATTGCGAATATCTCGCTGATGATAATCACCGTGAGTGTCTAAAAAAGAACGTCGCTGACAGCGTTGAAATTGTAGTAAAAGTTGAGCATTAATTAACATCCTTTTAAATTAACAATAATTTAGAGGATATGGAAGTACCTGTAACCGCAAAATTAATTATATTTTTCATGATCCAAGGGAGTGGCTAATGGATAAACTGGAGAATTGATCAATATGTAACAATATGTAAATTTATGATCTATCTCCTGATAAATTATGGTATCATGAAGACTGTATGCGGGTGTAATTCAGTGGTAGAATGTCATCTTCCCATGGTGAACGTCGTGGGTTCGAGTCCCATCGCCCGCTTTTAATAATTACAGCAGATTTGATCAGATAAAAAGTATTAGAATACTGAGGCCTTGGTGAATAAAAGGATGAATTTACCTCACACAAAGGCGCAGAGGCGCAAAGAGTAAGAATTTGAGAAGGGGAATTTTTGATTTTCGCAACTAATTCAGGCGTTGCTGAATTGGGGTATGAAATTGAAAAATCAAAAAAATGAAACTCTTACCCTCTGAGACTGGAGCGCCTCTGCGTGAAATAAAATCATACTCTTAATCAGCAACGCCCTAATTCAATAATGCTAGAAACAGAAACCGAATATCTCATAGTGTTAAAACATCCTCTTATTTCCTCTTATTTCTCTGATTTCATTGTTGCCATTTTTCTATATTTTCGATTATAAGATGCAATACCAAGCTTAAAAGCTTACTGAATAGGCTTTTGATGATTTATTAGTATTTATTTACTAGTAAAGAGGTAGAATTTAGTATTACCAATTAGTGGCATCAAATGGGTAGAATATGACAACAGTATTATAAAGTAGGTATAGCCAGCACGTGAAGATATTCGTATATCACACCCCCGAATTGACCCCCATTGATACAGTACCAGAATGCGCGATCGCTGTTGATGTTCTGCGGGCAACTAGCACAATGGCAACAGTTTTAGCCGCTGGAGGTGAAGCTGTGCAGGTTTTCAGCGATTTAAATAAACTCATGACGGTGAGTGAAGCATGGCCTCCAGAAAAACGATTAAGAGCCGGAGAACGGGGTGGTGCTAAAGTGGCTGGTTTTGACTTAGGTAACTCACCCTTGGATTGTACAGCAGATTTAGTGGCGGGACGACGGTTATTTATTAGTACCACGAATGGTACAAGGGCTTTACAAAGGATAGAGAACGCCCCCATTGTTCTTGCAGCGGCTTTGATTAATCGGGCAGCGGTGGTGAAGTTTCTCTTGGAAAAGCAACCGGAAACAGTTTGGATTGTTGGTTCTGGTTGGGAGGGTAGTTATTCTCTAGAGGATACAGTATGTGCTGGTGCGATCGCTCATAGTATTTGGCAAAAAACTAATTCTTCCCTGGAGGAAATCAGTGGTAATGATGAATTGATTGGTGCAATCGGTCTTTATTCCCAATGGCAAAATGACTTATTAGGACTACTACATCAAGCTAGTCATGGTCAACGATTATTGCGTTTGGAATGTTTAGAAGACCTGAAATATTGTTCCCAAACCGACATTTTAGATGTTTTGCCAATTCAGCAAGAACCAGGTGTTTTAAAAAGTTGGAATCAGTAACCGAAAAATTATTTTTTCTCAAGAATTAATTGATCTGAATTGGGATTTACAAGATTTGAGAATGTCCGGGATTTGATTTAATTATCTATATTTTTTCATCCTGATCATTCTGAAATCCTGGATATCCTGATTCAGACATTTTTATCTATGATATTACTGAATAGTTGACAGCGGTACACCTAACCAACCGACAAAGTTCTCCATTTCCCTAGAAGAGGGATTTTCCACAGATTTAAGTTGATATTTACCAGGAATTGGTGCTGCTAGGGTGATAGAATAAGTCCGCAATTCATCTTGATGGAAAACAGTAACTTGGATCAAATCATTTGCTTGATAATCCTTCAATCGTGCATTTAACTGATTTCCTACCTTAATTCCATCAATAGCTAATAATTCATCTCCCGGATCAATTCCTGCTTTTTGTGCTGGTGAATCTGCTTCCACAAATTTAATTATTTCTCGACCATTTTCGCTATTTATCCTCACACCTAAATAAGGTTCTTCGTTCTTTTCTTCTACTAATTGTAAACCAAAATGTGGCAAATATTGATTAAATGGTAAATCTTCGAGTCCATGAAGATAACGTTTAAAGAAATCTCCTAAATCCATACCTGCTACAGATTCAATTACCTCCTCTAATTGTTCAGGAGTATAACCAATTTCTGCCTTGCCAAATTGCTGCCACATTTGCCGCATGACATCATCTAAAGAACGTTTATTTTCATGATTAACGCGAATTAATAAATCTAACAAAAGTGATACCATTTCCCCTTTTAAATAATAGGAGATTTGGGAATTACCACTATTAGCATCTGGACGATAAAGTTTAATCCAAGCGTCAAAACTTGACTCCGATAAAGGTTGTACTTTGCGACCGGGAGTCATTAAATATCTGGTAATTTCCTTACTCAAATAGTTTAAATATGTCTGAGTATTATAAATACCTGCCCGTAAAGGAATAATTAAATCATAATAACTGGTTGTTCCCTCACAAAACCATAAAGATGGTGTATAGTTTTCCTGATCATAATCGAATATTTCTAAACCTTGGGGACGAATTCTTTTCACATTCCATAAATGAAAAAATTCATGGGCAACTAATTGTAAAAACGGCTCATATTTATCTGGAGTCTGAAATCCAAATCTTTGATAAATTAAAGAACAAGAATTTTTATGTTCTAAACCACCAAAAGCTTGCTGAAATAAATGCAGTAAAAACACATATCTATCATAAGGTAAACCACCAAACATTTGTGCTTCTACTTCAATGATTTTTTGGAAATCATTAATCATTGTTTGTGGTTGAAAATTACCTTTTCCCCAAATTGCTAACTCATGGGGTTTATCCAAAACCTCAAACTTATATAATTGATGACAACCAATTTCAAAAGGACTATCAACTAAAGTATCAAAATCTGCGGCTAAGAAAGTATTTTTTGTTTCTGAAACAGTTGGTAAAGCAGTGGTTATTTGCCATTGGGGGTGAGGGGGAATCACAGTTATTTTTAAGGGTAAATTCTCCCAATTAGGGAGTCTGAAAAACAGTGCTGCACCATTAAAATAACCGTGAGTGGCATCTAAATGATTTGTTCTTACTGATAGTTCATTGGCGAAAATACGATAAGATATAGTTACCTGAGAAATATCACCTTTTTCTACTTGCCAATGATTTTTACTAACTTTTCGCCAGGGTAAATTTTCAGTATTAGCAAAAGCGGTAAAATCTTGTAAATTTCTTTCATATTCCCGCACCAAATATGATCCAGGTGTCCACACTGGCATTTTTAAATCAAGAATTTCTGAAGGATAATTAATAATGTGTAATGTGACTTCAAACAGATGGATTTCTGGTTGGGACATTGCCACTAAATAATGAATTTGGGGAGATATTTCTGGAAGTTGAGCATTTAAACGTAGTGCGCTTGGTTTAGTCATCTTGTTTCAGGAATAAAATTGTCAACATACACCAAAAGATTTTTAACTCTGTTTCCTATTCTCTATTTCTTGGTGGGGGTAATTCATGAATTACCCCCACTGTTTTGTATAAGTTCTGTAATTCATGATTACGCGTATGAATTAGATAAAATGAGTATTATTTCTCTTTAGCAGGTTTGAGAGAAAATAACATCTCCATTTCAGTCTTTGATTTACTAGGGCTATTCACAGTCACACCAACGCCACGCATAGAAGTTAAGATAGCAGTAGCATCTGGAGTTAGGGGTTGACTTTGGGCGGATAAATGCTCAATTATGGCGGTGGTTTTGTCCATATCTAAATAGAAATAACCACCATTGGGTTTTTGCAAAGAACCCGTAACAGTTTTAAAGGTATCAGTCTGATCAAGTGCTGTACCTTGACGATTTGCTAGAGTTTCCGCAATTGGTCCGCCAATAGCTAGAAATACAGTATCATTATCTAGCCAACCATGGGAAACAAGAGCGCCTTGTAGGGGAATTTGCCATTCTGTAATGTTTTTACCACCGATATTTTTTTGGGCAATATTGAGAGATTGTTGTTTAGCAAGATTATCAAGTTTAGTGAGAGTGGCTTCAGCAGTTTTGCGATCGCTTGTATCTAATACTAATGCACCTCCAAAACCGACATTAGCTAATAAACCTTGATTAGATTTTACAGCACCTAAGCCAAATTCTCCATTCATCCACCCAAAAATATCTTTATCTAAATCAATTTGTGCAGTTTTTAGTTGTGTCCGAGCTTGTTGGATTCCTTGATTTAATTCAGGATAATCTTGAGATTGTTGCACAAAAGTTTGCCAACTTTTACTAATACCTTGTCCACTAGCTAAAGCGAAGGTTTCACTAGGAAATTGTCCCACAATTTTTGCTGAAGTAGTTTGATATTCAAATTTATTCAGTTGGGGATCTAAATTCACAGTTGCTTTTAATCTCAGTCCTGCATCATCTACTCCCATACCTGCTACCAATGATTTCACCTGCTTAATTTGTGCCAGAGATTGGGGAGGTAATTGTTTAGACTGGGAATTTAATTTTTGTATCATGTTGGCATAATCAGGGACATAAATTTGAGCCAGACTATTTTTAACATCCACACCTTGGCTGAGAATATCGTATGCACCTTCCTTAGTTGCAAAGGAAGGTTCACCTTTATAGGTATCAATGGCTTTTTCTACAGTTTGTCTATTTACTGTTAACAGTAAGTGGTCATTATTCAAAACGGTTGTATATTTTGGTTGACCTTGACCTTTGGTTTCGATAATTTTTTCACCTTTATAGTCTGATTCCTTAGCTGTGATGTTTTTTTGATCTTTTAACTTATTAGCAAATTTCAGCGCAGCTATTTTGTCCTTAATACCTACTACTAATAAAATATTTGGTGCAGGGGGTGAGCCTAAGTTAATAGGAGGTGTCTTTTTTTCATCTGGTGGTAGTACCGCAATCATCACACCACCAACCCAAGGTTTGATATCTGCTTCGTAGGAGATATTACTATCATTCCATATTTGTTGGTTAAAAGCCTGTAACCTTTTTGTCAGTAATTTCTGTGCTTCAGGTGTACCGAATTGGTGCAACTTATTCCAGGCTTCAGGATTAGTGTCAATATAAGTTGCCATTAATGCGGTTTGTGGTACTAATTTAGCACTGCCTAAAGGGCTAGAGCTATCTGTATTACTCTTAAGATATATATAAGCTGCTATACCCCCTGCTAAGATTACAGCAGTACCAATTACAGGAATTAAAAACGATGATTTCTTGTCAGACATTGGTGAACTATCCTGATTTTATTGAAATTTGTGACAGATGATATGAAATACTAATGGGTGGCTGGAGATTCCTCCAATCCAGAACAGATGGAAATCAAGTATATTTTCAGATTTTTCTCAGTTTACTTAATGCCAGCAGATATGGTATATTGAGTATAAAAGAGTTAAACACACCCCGATCATAAACACAGTTTACAATCAAGTGGTAGAAAAACTTTAACTCATCGGTTTTCAAGCTTTAACCATTTTTTATGACTAATTTCCGTTAAATTAACCGTATTTACCGATAAAATCTGGAGTTTATGCTCACCAATAAATTGGAATTAGCTTTAAATAATACTCCTCTATGGTTAGAATTGAATCCGCAAATGATATCTTATTGCTTTAGCAACAACTCACATTCCTCTAGACGGTTCAGGACTATAAGGCTAGTAATAATCAATGTCGCAGTTTCATTTTGATATCGAAAAAACCGGACATAAACGGTTTGAGTTACCAGGAGCAAAACCACACTATAACCCTGACCGACCCGGACAGGTAGAACATATTTTTTTGGATCTGAGTTTGGATATCCCCAACCAAAGATGCTACGGAACTTGTAGTATTCGCTTATTACCGATTCGTAATGGTATTGATAGGTTAACTTTGGATGCTGTCAATCTCCAGATTAAATCGGTACAAGTGGATGAAGTTGAGCAAAATTTTGAATATGATGGGGAAAAGCTCTGTATTCACCTATCACAACCTACAAAAATCGGTCTTCGTCTGATAATTGCGATTAATTACTGTGCTGAAAAACCCCAGCGGGGAATTTACTTTATTCAACCAGACAAACACTACCCCGACAAACCCACCCAAGTCTGGACTCAAGGAGAAGACGAAGACTCTCGCTACTGGTTTCCTTGTTTCGACTACCCGGGACAGTTATCAACTTCAGAAATTCGCGTTTGTGTTCCTAAACCCCTAGTTGCTATCTCCAACGGGGAAATAATTGACATGGTAGAAGAAGGAAAACATAACAGCTACCATTGGTCACAACAACAAGTTCATCCTACTTACTTAATGACTTTGGCCGTTGGTGACTTTGCGGAAATTCGGGATGAGTGGCATAATAAACCCGTTACCTATTACGTCGAAAAGAGACGAATTGCAGACGCTCGACGCAGCATGGGTAAAACTCCCCAAATGATTGAGTTTTTAAGCGAAAAGTATGGTTATCCTTACCCTTTCCCCAAATATGCTCAAGTTTGTGTAGATGACTTTATTTTTGGAGGAATGGAAAATACTTCCACCACTCTATTAACTGACAGATGCTTACTAGACGAACGAGCCATATTAGACAACCGTAATACTGAAACTTTAGTCGTCCACGAACTCGCACACCAATGGTTTGGAGATTTGGTAGTCATTAAACATTGGTCTCACGCTTGGATTAAGGAAGGTATGGCTTCCTATTCCGAGGTAATGTGGACAGAACAGGAATATGGTCCCCAAGAAGCCGCATATTACCGCTTATCGGAAGCGCGAAGTTATTTCAATGAAGATAGCAGTCGCTACCGTAGGCCAATGGTAACTCATGTTTACCGAGAAGCCATCGAACTTTATGACCGCCATATTTATGAAAAAGGATCTTGTGTTTATCACATGATTCGGGCAGAATTAGGAGATGAGTTATTTTGGCCAGCTATCCAAACTTTTGTCCAGGACAATGCTCACCGCACGGTGGAAACTATAGATTTATTAAGAGCCATTGAAAAAGCCACTGGACGGAATTTGGCTTTCCTTTTTGATCAATATGTCTTTCGCGGTGGTCATCCTGACTTTAAACTAGCTTATTCCTGGGATAGTGATGCAAATTTGGCTAAGGTGACAGTCACCCAAACCCAAGCTAAAGCCGAAAGTAAGGATTTATTTAATCTCAAAATTCCTATTGGTTTTGGATATAAGGAAAATCCACAGCTAACAACTTTTACCGTGCGGGTACATGACAAAGAACAAAGTTTTTACTTTCCTTTAACAGAAAAACCCGATTTTATTAGTTTTGATGTGGGGAATAATTACTTAAAAACCGTTACTTTAGAATACCCAATTTCTGAATTGAAAGCCCAGTTAGAATTTGATCCCCACCCCATTTCTCGCATTTATGCAGCAGAAGCTTTAGCGAAAAAAGGCGGATTAGAAGCAACTCAAGCTCTATCCTCTGCTTTGAAAAATGATACATTCTGGGGTGTGCGTGTTGAAGCTGCTAAACAATTAGCAGAAATTAAACTAGATCAAGCCTTTGATGGTTTGCTAGTTGGCTTAAATGATCCTAGTCCATTTGTGCGTCGAGCCGTGATTAGTGCTTTATCACAAATAAAAACTCATAATAGCTATAAGGCTGTAAAGGGTTTTGTCCAGGATGGGGATGAGAGCTATTATGTAGAAGCTGCCGCTTGTAGAACTGTTGGGGCTATAGCAGCAGCGCATTTAGAAGATAAACCCCATGAAGATAAAGTAATTAAACTGCTAAAATCTGTATTAGAGGAAAGAGCGGGTTGGAATGAAGTAGTTCGTAGTGGAGCTATAGCTGGTTTAGCTGAATTTAAAGCCTCGGAAGCAGCTTTAAATTTAATACTAGAATACACAAAAATAGGTGTACCACAACCCTTACGGCTCTCCGCAATTCGCGCTGTCGGGAAAATTTCCACTGGCCAAACTCCTGCTAATATAGAAAGGATTTTAGATCGATTATCGGAAATCGCCAGGGAAACATTCTTTTTAACTCAGGTAGCAGTTTTGACAGCCTTGGGACAAATGGAAACCCCAAAAGCGATCGCCATTTTGCAATCTTTAGCGAATCAAACCGCAGATGGGCGTGTCCGTCGCTACGCTGAAGAAGAAATAGCCAAAGTGCAAAAGAATATTGGCACAGACAAAACCCTGAAGCAATTACGGGAGGAACTAGATCAAATCAAACAGCAAAATCAGGAATTGAAAAGCCGTTTGGAAAATCTAGAAGCCAAATCAAAGTAAATAAGCTGTTACCCAGCTAAATTCTACAATCCTGACGTGGCTAAATCTTGTGGTGCGGGCATCCTGCCCGCTATAATTATCGTTAGGTAGTTATTACTTCAAGTAGTGTAACTTTCTTTTTCTTAATCAGGATCACGAAAATGGCAAGGAATCAACTAAAATTCAATTTGACTCCTTGAGATTCCTAAATATATTACTTTATCTATGAATCAATCTAACTTTCCACGTGCCAATACTCTAAAATCTGCTTATAATGCTTGCACTTTAGAACCACTAGAACCTGCGGAAATTTCAAAATACTATGTTGATTTATCAGCAGTACGTAAATCTTCAGCCGTTGAGGGTGTAAGCACAACTTTAGACTTTCAAGAATCTGGAGATTATACCACTATTTTATTTACTGGACATCGAGGTTCAGGCAAAAGTACAGAATTAAAAAAGATTCAAAGTCAATGGGAACAAAACTATCATGTAATTTATTTAGAAGTAAATGAAGAAACAGATATTAATGATGCTAACTATACAGATTTATATTTAATTGTCATCAAACAAGTTGAATTTACTTTGCGAAAATTAGGGTTAAAGTTTGATCAAAAATTATTAAATAGTTTTGAGAATTGGTTTAAGGAAATTACCGAAGAAAATGAAGAAAGTGTAGAAAAATCCGTTAGTGTAGAAGCAGAAGCCAGTTTAGAAGGTGGTGCGCCATTTATTGCAAAATTAATGGTGAAGTTATTGGCACAAATCAAAGGTTCTGATAAACAAAAAACGACAATTCGCCAAACTTTAGAAAAAGATATTTCTCGACTCAAGGCAGATATCAACCTATTGTTAGATGACGCTTCTAATAAATTGAGAAAAAAATATCCAAACTATAAGGGATTATTAATTATTTTTGATAACTTAGATCGCACTCCTCCTCAAGTTGCAAACCATTTGTTTTTTGATTACGCAACCCAACTACAAGAACTGCATTGTACAATTATTTATACAGTTCCTATTTCTGTTTTGTGTTCGCCGAAAAATCCCCTAGCATTGTTTAATGGTAATCCTCACACTGTGTCAATGGTGAATATATACCAATTTGAGCGAAATAGGCGTGATTTAAACTATAATCAAATTGGATTAGATGCCATAGCAAGTTTAATTGAAAAACGAGTAGATGTTGATGCTGTGTTTAATTCCCGTCAGGAATTGCTAGAATTAGCTCAAGCCAGTGGTGGTCATGTGCGTCAACTAATGCAAATGATGAGGTCAGCTTGTCTCACAGCAAGCACGAAGAAGCATCCTAAAATTTTAGCAGAAGATGTGACTTATGCTATCAAACAACAACAATTTAGTTTTGAAAGGTTTATTCCTGAAGAACATTATCCAGTGTTAGCGCAAGTTTATCTGAATAAAGATGTCAGTAAAGATGATAATGGACAGTTAATGCTGTTTAATACTTCTGTTTTAGAATACAATGGCGATAACCGATGGAATTATCCTAACCCAGTGGTGATGCAAAATGAATTATTCCGAAAAGCACTGGCAGAAATTACAACATGATTTTAACGCCGAATTGGGGCAATTTATCGCTCTAAATCAAGATATTTTGGCGGAATTATTGACATTTATAGATTTTTCGGAAAAGTTTACTTTGGGATTTATTGAGATTAATTTCCCTCCTCATGGAGAGTTATTAATTGAGGCATTAAAAACAAATTCCCCATGTGAGGAAATTCAATTTGTAATTCTCAAATTTGCTGATCCTAATTTGCGCTTTTTACGTGATGCTATTATTCAGGAATTAGCAAAAATTGAGAAAGAAGCAAATAAAAAGTTAATATTAATTATTCAAGGTTTAGAAAAATCTATTGGTGTGTTTGGTGAATATCCACCCTTTTTACAAGATTTGAATTTTGTCAGAGACGCTTATAAAAAAACCGTTCCTTATCCTATATTATTTATTTTACCAGATTACGCTATTAACCGTTTAGCTAAATTTGCCCCTGATTTTTGGGCGTGGCGTTCTGGTGTATTTAGATTCAAAACTTTAGAAAAAACTAGAGAAAAAGCGATTACTCAAACTTTAGAATCTCATATAAAAATTGATAGAGTAGAACCACAGGAAAAGCAAGAAAGAATTGAGATTTTACAAAGTTTATTAATGGAATATAAGCCTACTGGTGAGCAAACGAATGATGGTAATTTACGCAGGTATAGCAATATTTTATTAGAATTGGGAACAGCTTATATTAGTCAGCATCAACCGAAAACAGCGAGGGAATATTTAGCAGAAGCTTTGCAAAATGCGGAAAAATTAGCAGATGTTAATTTTAAACGTCAGGTTTTAAATAAAATTGGTGATACTTATAGTGAGGAAAGGCAGTTTGAAACAGCGATTGATTATTATCAACAGGGTTTAGATATTGCGCGGAAATTAAATAACCGTGATTATGAAGGTTATGCTTTGTTTAATTTAGGTAATGCTTATTTGAATTTACGGCAATTTTTAGAAGCTAGGAAATATTATCAACAGTGTTTAGCAATTTATCAAGAGTTAGATGATCATGATAACGAATCTCGAACCTACAACCAGTTGGGAATATTAGCCCAAGAAATGCGGGAATATGCCCAAGCACGGGACTATTATCAACAAGCTTTAGCTATCTTTATCGAATTTGGCGATCGCTTTTCTCAAGCCGCAACCTACCACAATTTGGGAATATTAGCCCAACAAATGCGAGAATATGCCCAAGCACGGGACTTTTATCAACAAGCTTTAGCTGTCTGTATCGAATTTGGCGATCGCTATTCTCAAGCTAGAATCTACCACCAATTGGGAAGAGTAGCCGAAGAAATGCGGGAATATGCCCAAGCACGGGACTTTTATCAACAAGCTTTAGCTATCTATATCGAATTTGGGGATAGATATTCTCAAGCCTCAACTTACCACAATTTGGGAATGGTAGCCCAAGAAATGCGAGAATATGCCCAAGCACGGGACTATTATCAACAAGCTTTAGCTATCAAAATCGAATTTGGCGATCGCTATGAACAAGCTGGTACATACCACAATTTGGGAATGGTAGCCCAAGAAATGCGAGAATATGCCCAAGCACGGGACTATTATCAACAAGCTTTAGCTATCAAAATCGAATTTGGGGATAGATATTCTCAAGCCTCAACTTACCACCAGTTAGGAATATTAGCCCAACAAATGCGAGAATATGCCCAAGCACGGGACTTTTATCAACAAGCTTTAGCTATCTGTATCGAATTTGGCGATCGCTATTCTCAAGCTAGAATCTACCACCAATTGGGAAGAGTAGCCGAAGAAATGCGGGAATATGCCCAAGCACGGGACTTTTATCAACAAGCTTTAGCTATCTATATCGAATTTGGGGATAGATATTCTCAAGCCTCAACTTACCACCAGTTAGGAATATTAGCCCAAGAAATGCGAGAATATGCCCAAGCACGGGACTTTTATCAAAAAGCTTTAGCTATCTATATCGAATTTGGCGATCGCTATTCTCAAGCCTTAACTTACCACTGTTTAGGCACACTTGCAGAGACACAGGAAGATTATACAGAAGCAAGGGTAAATTTACAAACAGCCTTAGAGATATTTGTTGAATATAAAGATGAATATTGGGGGAATATTGCGAGGGAGAATTTAGAGAGATTACCAGAGTGATGCTAAAAGATAGAGTTTTCAGATTCATTCAGACGCTATCTTTGTGGGATTAACAGCTATTATTTCCGAGTAACGAGCAAAATCCTTGGTGTTAAATGTCAGAATGTGAGTTATCCCATGAACAAGCATTGCAGCTACAAGTTTCGCATCATGCACATTGATACCAATAACAGAATGAGTAATAACAAGCCCTTCCCATTCTGAATAAACTGCTTCGGTGTCTAAAGCAAGATGAAAAATAGTTTTTAATCGTTTTATTTCTACTTCTGCTTCTATTGCTGTACGTCCTAATCCATTTCTCTCAATGGGACGAGTGTAAACATTCCAAAACTCAATTAAGTTTTGCGGGACGATATGTAATGTTTCTCCCTGGCCTAGCAATTTATTGATAGCATTGACAGCATCACTATTCATGGGATGAGATAAATCAACGCTACGTAATAATATATTTGTGTCTATAAGATAAGGCATTTAACCCCTGTCACCATAAATACTTTCGCGGCTGATTGCTTCATCAGAAAGGTTTGGGAAATTCAGATTTTTGTGACTCTCTACCCATGCTTGAAATGCAGCTATCTTTTGTTCTGGAGTAGCAGTTTCATCAACCTGAGTTTCTTGTTGCGGTTTTACCAATTGCGTTAGTATTCTATCTAAATATGGTTTAATTTCTTCAGGATTACGGTTAGTTATATCAACCAAAATTTGAGTGATTGTTTCCAAATCCTGTTTATGTGATTCTTGTAAAAAATGCAAAACGTCTGTATTCATAACTTGAGTTATTTGTGAATATTTTTACCTAACCTAAATTCCTAAACTTCCAGGACGGGGAAATCCCGCCTCTACATCATAAATTATTTGGCTGGGGGTAAAGTTCCACCACTAGCAGCCGGCGGTTCTGTGTAATCGCAAAAGATATTGACCCCTATTTTCAGGATATATAAAACTATCACAGTGGCGATCGCCGGATCAAGAGGTAAACCACTGGATGAAGCTAAACCCACTCAGAAAACTATCACACCAGTGAGTAAAGGAGAACTACTGGGATTTTTGGTATATTCTTTGATTTGACCACGAAACCCGTCATCACCACAAAGTTCATTTCGCAAGGCTTTGAGGGTGATTTGTAACGGTGACTTATCTCTCCCCATCATAGCTTGACCATTTTTTGCCTGCCATAAATCTTGAAAAGCCCTTTCCATGTCGCCATTGTGCCTTTCTAAATGATCCATTGCTTCGGGGTCCAGGGGTATAATCGGGCATTAATTCCCGCATAGCTTGGATTTCACTATTAGTGATTTGCATAACTAATTCAGATTTTTTACTGAGTGGTGACAAAATTAACTACATTATAGAAAAGGTTTAGTCATTAAGAAATGATAAAATGTCACCAATATACACAAAAAGTTTGTACTTTTATAAAGTATAATTAAGAAAAATATCAATATATCTAGCTCAAGAGGCTCAGTTAGTTAGCTACTGCTGCTAGATGCGGTTAAAGTTTTTTTCTCAAGAGAAAACTACCGTGATCCTGTACAAACAACTAAGTTAGCACGGGATCATGGCGACGGTGTAAAATTCCCAGTTGGAGAGGCAAATAAAGGCGTGGGTCAGTATCAATCTACTGAATTAAAACAGTATAATCCAGAAGCGATCGCTCGTTACTTTCGTTACCGTCCCTGGCTGGTTTGGGGACGACTACTGAGCATCATCTGGTCTTTTGCGGGATTTGTATTTAGTCTCAAGTGGGACGAATGGCAAGAACAAATCGAAGAAAATCAAGGACAAAGAGCTATTGAGTTAAGAAATTTACTCACCCGTTTAGGTCCGACATTTATTAAAGTTGGTCAAGCTCTCTCAACCCGTCCTGACTTAATCCGCAAAGACTTTTTAGCAGAACTAGTAAAGCTACAAGACCAGTTACCACCTTTTGATAATGCTCTAGCATATCAGATTATTGAAACAGAGTTAGATCGCTCCATTGGCGAGATTTTCCGCGATCTTTCCCCTCAGCCGGTAGCAGCGGCCAGTTTAGGTCAAGTCTACCACGGGTGCCTGGTCAGTGGAGAAGAAGTGGCTGTGAAGGTACAACGCCCCAATTTACGCCCCTTACTGACAAAAGACCTGTACCTCATGCGTTGGGTTGCCAGTTGGCTCGCACCCTGGCTACCACTGAATCTCGGTCACGATTTAACTTTAATTGTAGACGAGTTTGGCACAAAGTTATTTGAGGAAATTGATTACATCAATGAAGGGCGCAATGCGGAAAAGTTTGCCCATAATTTCCGTAATGACCCCCAAGTAAAAGTTCCAGGTATTTATTGGAATTATACCAGTAATCATGTTTTAACTCTGGAATGGATTAACGGCTTTAAACTCACAGACACTCAAAATATCCAAGCCGTAGGTTTAGACCCAGAAGCAATTATTCAAATAGGTGTAACTACTGGGTTACAACAACTATTAGAGCATGGTTTTTTTCATGCTGATCCTCATCCAGGTAATTTGTTCGCCATGTCCGATGGTCGCATGGCTTACATTGATTTTGGCATGATGGATCAATTGGAGGAAACAACCAAAGAAAGTTTAGTTGATGCCTTAGTGCATTTAGTAAACAAGGATTACGCCGATTTAGCAGCAGATTTTGTCAAATTGGGCTTTTTAACTGCAAATACCAATATTGCCCCCATTGTACCAGCATTGGAAGCCGTACTAGGAAACGCTATTGGTAAAAATGTCAATGACTTTAACTTCAAAACCATTACTGATGAGTTTTCGGAATTGATGTATGAATATCCTTTCCGTGTCCCGGCGAAATTTGCTTTAATTATTCGTTCTCTCGTGACACAAGAGGGTATTGCGCTAAGTCTCAACCCCAATTTCAAAATCGTAGAAGTTGGTTATCCTTACATAGCACGGCGGTTATTAACTGGAGAATCTCCCGCACTACGGCGGCGGCTATTGAATGTATTGTTTAAAGATGGTAAATTTCAATGGCAACGGTTAGAAAACCTGATTACCATTGCTCGTACTGATAGTCAATTTGATGTTTTACCAACAGCGCGAATGGGTCTGGAATTTATACTCTCAGAAGAAGGTAAATTCTTACGTCGTCAGTTGGTATTAGCCCTGACCGAAGATGACCGTTTACACACGGAAGAAGTCCAACGCTTATGGGATTTGGTCAAGGATGATTTACCACCAAATCGCTTACTAAATGTGGCAATTAGCCTGTTAACAGAGTTTTCCAAAGAAAGTGTAGCAGCTATTTTAGCAAAGTAATTTGTTACCAAATAAAAACGAATTTTAATAACAACCAGGAGTTTTCATGTACTATTACCCTTTACAACCGCCCTACTTTTTACTATTAGTTGGTTTTCTCACGGCTTTAACTTCTGGTCTGGCTCTATCTGGGACATTAAAAGTAATTGTCCAGCAATGGCCTGATGATAAGTCTACTCAAGAAAATACTAATACTCGTTCTTTTTATAAACAATTATTAGTCCCATTTATTGGTATTACAAGTGGTGTTTGTTTATTTCTTGCTTGCGGTTTAGAGATATTCGGTTTTCCCTCTGAACTGGCTTTGGGTGTGGGTTTACCAATAAGTTTGTTAACTTGTGTATTTCTTTGGTGGCAATTAGGAGGTTTGCTAGATTATGTGAAAAGTCAAGGCATGCAATCTCTAGATTTAGATTCTTGGTCTTAATAGATGTTTGAAAAGTCATCAAATGTATAAATAAAACCCTTTTGTAAACCTCTCCTGGCTTAGAGGAGAGACCTTTAAATACCCTCTTTTCTCTTAGTCAAGGGGGTTAGGGGGTTTTATTTATGTAGACGCGGTTTCTAACCGCCAAAACTTCTCAGTTCATTCAATGAAAATACTTCCAAAACGATAACCTTTCCCATAAACAGTATAAATAAGTTGAGTTTTATTCCCTACTTCTACCTTACGACGCAACAGACGAATTAAAGCGGGAACAACATTACTATTAGGTTGTTCCTCATGTTGCCATAAATGCTGTAAAATTTGGGCATGAGTTAATAATTGTCCAGTGTTTTCCATAAAGTATTGTAATAACTGACTTTCTTTTTGCGAGAGTTCAATCATTCTTCCGTGACGATAAGCTATTTGATTTTGGATATCAAGTTCTAAATCTCCTACAATTAATTTTCCCGTTATATTGCTATGAGATTCTGTACCACCACGACGCAATAAAGCCCGAACTCTTGCTAGTAATTCCCGCAATTCAAAAGGTTTTACCAAATAATCATCAGCACCCGCGTCTAAACCTTGAACTCTATCATCAAGAGTATCTTTGGCCGTCAGAAATAACACAGGAGTTGTTTTACCTTGAGAACGTAATTCCTGGCAAATCTCCAACCCCGTTTTTCCTGGTAACATCCAATCTAAAATCAGTAGATCATAACTGCCTATTTTTGTCAAATTGCTGCCACTGATGCCATCATAAGTAGTATCAACACTGTAACCTTCACGGGTTAAAAGACGACTTAAAGGGTCAGTTAGTTCAATTTCATCATCAACTAATAAAATTTTCATTTTGTTGGTAATGGACAATATAGATATATTCTCAATATAGTGAATTATAAACACATTAAGGACATCAAAAAAAGAATGTTAACTGTTGCCATACCAAAAGGTGTATTACTTAAACCTACTCTTCAGCTATTACAATCTGTGGGATTAGATTTTAGTGCTTTCTTAGAATCAGGAAACCGTCAATTGCAAATTCCTGATACTAGTGGACAAGCCAAAGGGCTGTTAGTCCGAGCGCAAGATGTGCCTGTTTATGTAGAATATGGTCAAGCACAGTTGGGAGTTGTGGGTTACGATGTTATTAGAGAAAAACAGCCCCAAGTAGCGCAATTAGTAGATTTAAAGTTTGGATATTGTCGAATGTCTGTGGCTGTAAAAGCAAACAGTTCTTACAAATCTCCTTTAGATTTACCCGCACATGGTCGGGTTGCTTCTAAATATGTAAATTGTGCGCGAGAATATTTCCAAGGTTTAGATTTACCCATAGAAATTGTCCCTTTGTATGGTTCTGTGGAATTGGGTCCAATTACGGGAATGTCAGAAGCAATTGTTGATTTAGTTTCCACAGGCAAAACTTTAAAGGAAAATGGTTTAATTGAAATTGCCACTTTGTATGAAAGTACAGCGCGGTTAATTGTTCACCCTTTAAGCTACCGTTTGAATACAGGTAATTTACATCAATTAATTGAACAAATGCGGTTAGAAATACTCAACCCAGTTTAATTTATTAGTATAAGCAATTAGTAGGTTGGGTTGAAGAATAAAAACCAACATTTTCGAGATTTTTTTGGATTTCCCAAAGCCTCAACCCAACCTACAAAATTATTCACCTTTTTCTATTTTGCTGACCGAACTAAGTTGATCTAAAATTGTCAAAACTTCTTGTTCAAATGCAACTTGAGCGCGGTTAGTTTTACCCCCAATATATAAAGTCTCACCTTTTTGTAAAGCCCAAATTTGGGAATGGGAAAAATAACTCATGACTACACCCAACATTAATAAACCAAAGCCAGTATAAACAATGGGAATACCAGGATCAAATTTAATTTGTAAACCTGTACTACCAATGACATCAATAATTTTTAAATTGACTCCATTTACAGGGATAGACATTCCTGCACGCACAGTATTAATTAATTTACCTTGAGCATCATAAATTAATACCATTCCTTGTAAATCTTTGGCTAATAGGGAAACACCTTCGCTTAAATCAGGTTTTGTTGGTATCCAAGTTCCCCAAATTCTACCTTTACCTTTGGTGTCTAATTGTGCCATTGGTAATTGGAAAATTGGACTTTTATTTAATCTTACCTGAACGCTGGAAATTCCCCAATCTGTTTGATAGAAAACTACACCATGATAACGCAGAGGTTTGTTAACATAAATCTTCTCATGATTAACTTCTTCACCCCGATTATTCAGCACAGACATATCTGAATAAAATTGGTCAATTCCTCCCGTTGGTGTGTAATCAATCCAAAAGCGATTGACACGCACAGACCAATCTTTTAACACATCTTGAGAAGACCAAGCACCAGCATCAACAATATTTTTTACTTGGAATGTATCCCCACTAGAAATCATTTCTTGAGCCATAAATCCCGTCATTGATCCACAAATTCCGCCTAATAAAATGGCAACAATACCAATGTGAACAATGATCGGACCAATACGACCAATTATACCTTTACGAGCATAAAGAATATCATCTTTATCCTGGAAAATACGATAACTTTTTTGCTGCAAAATTGGCGTAATTGACTGTAGGGAAACACCATCTAATTCAGCACTCAAAGCTAATTTTTGAAATTGGCGAGGTTCTTCGTAATATTTCCATTTTTGAGCAGCTTTCAGGGCTGGTAATTGACGAGTAAAAGTACAAGCTGTTAAACTCGTTCCAAATAGAACTAATAAACTCAAAAACCACCAAGTTCGATATACATGATCTAACCCGACTACTTGAATAACTTTCCAAGTGAGAAACCCAAATAAAGCGGGATGTTCTGGATAGTTAGATTGGTAAAATGCAGGTAATTGTCCTTGTTCAATGACAGTACCACTAACACTAAATAAGGCAATTACTAATAAGAGGATAATTGCCAAACGTAAATCAGTTAATATGGGTAAAATTTTTCGCCGCATAAATTTCCCAGGTATTAACCACCAAATTAATTCTGTGGATGTTGTTTGATCTAAAGTCATTATTTAGAAACTACTAATAGGGATACGAGAAACTAAGGAAAAAACACCAAAACCTACTAATAATGCCCCGCTAACAGGATTTATCCAGCCAGACCAACGGCGCAATTCTAATAGTTTTTTAATACTAGCAGTAAACGTACCTGCTAAAATTAATGGAGCTACATATCCCGCTGTATAAGCAAGTAGTAAAACAGCACCTAAAACTAAATCTTGGCTATTAGCAACCCAACCCAATAAACTCGCTAAAACTGGTGTGCTACAGGGGGAAGCAACCAACCCAAATGTTAACCCAATGGAGTAGGAACGCACTCCGGGTGGCAAATCTTCAGAAATCCAAGTGTCATTTAAAGAAGGAAATTGTATGGGTAATGCTTCTAATAAGTTTAATCCCATAATAATAGCAATAATACTGACAATAATTGGTAAACCAATTCCTATTTGACCGTAGACTTTACCTATTAAACCTGCTATAATGCCCATTCCTGCCAGTGTAGTTGCTAATCCTAACGCAAACCAAGTTGATTGAACTGCTGCTTGCAAGCGGGTTTTAGCTTCATAACCACCAATATAGCCAATAGTAATGGGCAACATAGACAGCATACAGGGCGTGAGACTCGTAAGCAAGCCCGCAGTAAAAATAATGCCAATACTCACAATACTTAAGTGGGTGAGTT
Organism: Anabaena sp. FACHB-1391; assembly: GCF_014696755.1. NCBI lineage: Bacteria > Bacillati > Cyanobacteriota > Cyanophyceae > Nostocales > Nostocaceae > Anabaena > Anabaena sp. FACHB-1391. The sequence goes on from NZ_JACJQS010000001.1 coordinate 140,853, forward strand.
GGTTAGTAACCAGGGTATTAGCAAATTGTTCCAGTTCGTAAATTCGGGTTTCTAGAATTTCTAACATGAGTATGTTTAAGTAAAAAATGCTTACTCTGGTTGAATTTTAACATATTTTGGGTGATCAAGTGATGAAAACAAGTAAATATTAATTAGGATTAATTAGGGTGTTGCCAGATATTTTCCCGGATTTTTGTGAAAGATTGATGAATTTATAGTAAAGATTGCCCATAATCAGGTTAATTATCCTGAAGATTATTTTAGGATCAAATCAACATCAAATATCCGCATAAAACAGAAAATAGTAGTTGAAAAGGAATCTACCACCATGGCTCAGAAAACCAGCAAAGTTTTACAACAATCTGGAGTTATTCCCTATAGAATAATAGAGGGAAAAGTAGAAATTTTATTAATTACAACTCGTAAACGTCAAGGTTGGGTGATTCCTAAAGGGGGACTTTGTAAAGGTATGAGTCCTCATGAGTCAGCAGCAAAGGAAGCATGGGAAGAAGCGGGAGTTTTAGGTAGAGTCACAACGGAAAAATTGGGTAATTATAAATATCGAAAACGGGGGAATATCTATCGAGTAAATTTATTTTTATTACCTGTAGAAGAAGTATTAGAAGATTGGCCAGAAGCCACTGCAAGAGAAAGAAAATGGTTAGAAGTTAACCAAGCTGCTGAATTAGTGAAGGAAAATTCACTAAAAAGAATTATTCAGACTTCATTAATAATGAACCAATAAAAGAGTATTTAAATTATCTCAAAGGACAAATTATGACTTTTGAGATAATTATGGGTAAAATGGTCTACTAAATTTGTATCACTTAATTCTAAATTATAAAAATCTACAAACTCATGATCAAAATATGGTCCTGCGTGCCAAGTTCCCACATCTAATTTAATAAAACAACTACCGGGAATCTGAAAAGCCGCAATTTTTGATAATTCAGGCTCATTTATATGATTATTTGGTGGACAAACTACCATGAACCAATCTTTACCATCTAAAGAACCCAAACATTGAGTACATTTGACATGACGAGTAATGTGGTGAAATTTTCTACCTTTTTCCTGTAACCGCATAATATAAAAACGGGGAATACCATTTTGTAAATTTAATTGTGCATCTTCTTGATCAAAATTTTTGCCATCTTTACTTACATATATTACCTGTCCATAGGGTTGAAAATTCTCTGGTGTAATTAATTGAGATGGTAATTTTTGTATTTTTGATAATGTACTCATAAGTTCTTGACTAAATATTTAGGTGTGACTGAATTAAATTAGAAAAAACCAAGATTTGAAATCTCAAACTTTGCGACTTTGCAACCTTGCAGCTTGGCGCGAAAAATACAGCAAGTTCAGCTTGAATGAGCTACAATGCGGGCAAGATGCCCGCACCACTGTAATACCGAGAAAAAGAGAGAGGAAATATATTTTCCTTCCTCTAATTTCCAGTTAGCAAAATTTAGATTTTGCCAATGTAATGTAGTCCTAAAATAATACCGGCTCCCAAGATATGTCCAAAAGAAGCAGTTGCTAATACAGCGGGTAAACCAAAACCACCGAAAAATTGAGGCGCTGGTAATTCTGGTTTAGCGTTAGGCTGCTGAATGGTAAATTTGCCCACAGCGATCGCAAAAATATTGGCTACAATCATAATGATGCCAATATTGGGACTCCATTCTAACGTTGTTGTAGCTGTAGCCAACAAAGTTGAAGTTAACATCTAAATTTACTCCTGATATTTGGGGATACTTAACAATATCATCTAAATATTCGGTAATAAAAATCTATATCATTGCTTACTTTGTAGCGAAATTTAACATTTGTTTGCAATTCACAATAGAAACAATCCTTGTACTGAATAGCCAGTTTTAGTGTTTGATCATACTTATGGTATCTGGAAGGGCTGATAATTGGTAAGATAAGAGTAATTACTTCCTGAACTTGATCATGTCCTCAACTCTTAACTCTTTACCACCTGCGCTGAAAAAAATTGTCGAACGCTTTCAAAGGGCTACAGAACCCAAAAGACGCTATGAACAGTTAATATGGTACGCTCAAAAACTGCAAGAGTTTCCTGAAATTGACAAACTCCCAGAAAACAAAGTTCCCGGTTGTGTTTCTCAAGTATATGTCACCGCATCTTTAGCAGATGATAAAGTAATATTTCAGGGTGATTCTGATTCCCAATTAACCAAAGGATTATTAGCATTATTGATAGAAGGATTAAATGGATCAACACCTACAGAAATAGTCCAACTTACTCCCGATTTCATTCAAGAAACTGGCTTAAATGTTAGCTTAACGCCTTCTCGCGCTAATGGCTTTTACAACATTTTTAAAACTATGCAAAAAAAAGCTTTAGAATGTAAGTTAGAAAGTTAGAGATGAGGAAATAAGTAAATTCTTTTTAATTATGAACTTAATCAGATGTCTACTAATTTATTAACAAATCCCGCTGCTGCATTTGGTGGTAAAGTACAGGAATATCCTTGGCAATGGGAAAATCAGGAATTACGAATAGTATATGAAACCATTGGCCAAGGTTCACCCATTCTATTATTACCAGCCTTTAGCAGCGTTTCTACCAGGGCAGAAATGGCAGAATTAGCCAGACTACTCGCACCCCATTTTCAAGTCACAGTCATAGACTGGCCTGGGTTTGGTGACTCTTCCCGACTCGGTTTAGATTACAGACCAGTCATATATCAGCAATTTTTGGCGGATTTTGTCAAATCTGTATTTAATACGACAGTTTCCGTAATTGGTGCCGGTCATGCTGCTGGTTATATTCTAGAACTAGCGTTTAAAGAACCGCAAATACTTAACAAAGTTGTATTAATAGCCCCAACTTGGCGTGGACCTTTACCAACAATGGGCGCAACTCAGGAAATAGCGGCTATGGTACGGGGAATTATCAGATTTCCCATTATTGGTCAATTCCTGTATAAGCTCAACACAACACCATCTTTTTTAAGATGGATGTACACTCGTCACGTTTTTAGTAATGCTGACAAACTTACACCCAATTTTATCGCCAATAAATGGCAAACTACCCAAAAAACAGGAGCAAGATTTGCTTCAGCGGCTTTTGTCACAGGTAATATTGACACATTTTACACTCAATCAGAATTTCTTTCTCTAGCTCAATCTTTGTCTGTACCAATTATGGCAGTTATTGGCGCATCTAGTCCGACAAAATCACGTCAGGAAATGGACGCATTAGCAGCTTTACCAAAAATAGAGAGTGTGGTAGTTCCTGGTTCTTTAGGACTTCATGAAGAATTTCCAGCAGAGGTTTTTCAGTTTATACTACCATTTTTAAATCGGTTATCATAGGCAAGATTATCAAAGTTGCTTTGACATTATGATGAATTCAGAAACATTTAGTTCAATACCAGTAACCGTTTTAACTGGCTATTTAGGTGCTGGTAAAACCACCTTATTAAACCACATTCTTACCTATGAACATGATAGAAAAGTCGCCGTTATTGTCAATGAATTTGGAGAAGTAGGTATTGATAATCAATTGGTAATTGATGCGGATGAAGAAATATTTGAAATGAATAATGGCTGTATTTGTTGTACAGTTAGAGGTGATTTAATTCGCATTATTGGCAACTTGATGAAACGCCGAGATAAATTTGATCATCTAGTAATTGAAACCACTGGATTAGCTGATCCTGCACCTGTAATTCAAACCTTTTTTGTAGACGAAGATTTGCAAAGTCAATTGTCATTAGATGCAGTGGTTACAGTTGTTGATTCCAAGCATATTTGGCAACATTGGGAAGCAGACGAAGCCCAGGAACAAATTGCTTTTGCTGATGTGATTTTATTGAATAAAACCGATTTAGTTACAGCAGAAGTTTTAGATGAATTAGAAACCCGGATTCGGTCAATGAATGCAATGGCAAAAATTTACCGCACTCATAATTCTCAATTAGCAATGTCAGCTTTATTAGGAGTAAAAGCATTTGATTTAGATCATGCTTTAGAAATTGATCCTAATTTCTTAGGAGAAGATGCTCATATTCATGATGAAAGTGTTTATTCAGTTTCTATAGTATCACCAGGGACTATCAATGGTGAAAAATTAAATGCTTGGCTATCAGAATTACTCAGAAATCAAGGAACAGACATTTTCAGAATGAAGGGAATTTTGAATATTGAAAATGAAGATAACCGCTTTGTTTTTCAGGGAGTACACATGATATTTGAAGGTAAAGCAGATAGACCTTGGAAAGCAAATGAACCTCGCAAAAATGAACTTGTATTTATTGGGAGAAATTTAGATGAAGCACAGTTAAAAAAAGATTTCTTTGCTTGTATGAGTTAGGTGAATAAAATTCACAGCTACACAGACAAAACCCACATAAGTGGGTTGTGAATCTAGTAAACTTAGTCCACCTCGGTGGACTTTGATGGTGTAGTAGCTACTTCTATTCGCCTAGTATTTCTGATCAATAAAAGATAACAAATATGAACCTAACAACCAGCAAATCTCCAGAATTTACTCAACACTATTCCACAAAACTTACAGATTATGTCACCGCTTTAGCTTGGTCTTCTCAAGTAGAAATACTGGCTGCTAGTTCCGCTGCTGGTGAAATTGTTTTATGGGAAAATCACCAATTAATTACCTTACAAACAGCTACAAATCAAGCAGTAAATTGTCTAGCATTTTCCCATGATGGTAAATATATAGCCATTAGCGGACAAGATGGAAAAGTAAAAATTTGGTGCGAAAATCAATTAATTACAACTTTAGAAAATGCACCTGTTTGGGTTGATCAATTAGCATGGAGTTATACCAATAATCAACTAGCTTTTAGTTTAGGACGTTATGTGCAAATTTGGGATGCAGACACATCAGAAGTCGTTGTCACTCTTAACTTTAATGATTCCTCTATTTTAGGAATTGACTGGCGTAAAGATGGCAAATATTTGGCTATTAATGGTTATAAAGGTGTAAAAATTTGGTCTACTCAAGATTGGAATGCAGAACCATTTATCCTTTCCATGCCTACCGCTAGTATAACAACAATTTGGTCAGGTGATGGTGAATATTTAGCCTCTGGAAATATGGATCGCACTCTCACCGTTTTACAATGGGAAAATCCTGATCCTTGGGTCATGCGCGGCTTTCCCGGTAAAATTCGTCAACTAGCTTGGTCAGACCTCAAAACCCCCACAGGTGCGCCAATTTTGGCTGCTTCCAGCGTTGAAGGCATAGTAGTATGGGAGAAGTCCGTAGATGAATCTGTGGGTTGGGAAGCCCAAGTATTAACCAATCACGTAGATATTATTCAAGCAATATCTTTTGCACCCCAAAGCTTGATTCTCGCTTCCGCTGGTGCTGACGGTTGGTTATGTTTATGGGATGAAAATAGGGAAGTATCACAGATTTTTACCGATACAGAAGCAGGTTTTTCTACTCTATCTTGGCATTCCCAAGGACAATTATTAGCCGCAGGTGGTGAACAAGGAGAATTAATTATTTTGTCGACTTCTTTGGGGAATTAAAAATTTAACCCTGAAATTGTGTAGGTTGGGTTGAAGAACAAAACCCAACACATTCATTAATGTAGAGATAATTTAGAGAATTTGTGATAAAAATTTCTTAGTTCTCTCTTCTTTGGGATTAGTAAAAAAAGTGTCGGGGGTAGAAGATTCAACTAATAAACCGCTATCCATTAGTACCACTCTATCAGCAACTTCTCGCGCAAATCCCACTTCATGGGTAACAACTACCATTGTCATTCCCTCACTAGCGAGATTTCCCATGACATCTAAAACTTCTCTCACCATTTCTGGATCTAATGCTGATGTCGGTTCATCAAATAGCATAATCTTAGGTTGCATTGCTAATGCACGCGCTATAGCCACTCGCTGTTGTTGTCCACCAGATAATTGTCCGGGATATTTTTGTGCTTGTGCTAAAATTCCCACTCTTTCTAATAATTGCATTGCTAATTCTTCCGCTTTTACTTTGGATATTTTGCGGACATATATTGGCGCTAAAGTGATATTTTGTAAAACTGTTAAATGGGGGAATAAGTTAAATTGCTGAAATACCATTCCCACTTCTCGACGAATTGTTTCAATGTTTCTTAAATCATGACTGAGGATAATTCCGTCAATACTAATAATTCCTTTTTGATATGCTTCTAAAGCATTAAACGTACGAATAAAAGTTGATTTCCCTGAACCAGAAGGACCCATTAAAACAACTACCTCTCCTCTTTCTACACTTAAACTTATACCTTGGAGAACATGAAATTTACCATACCATTTATGGACATTTTCGGCAATTATTATCGGTTTTATTTCTGTCATATTTTACTCTTTTTTGAATTTGAATCTTTTTTAACTAACCACAGAGGCACAGAGGACTCAGAGTAAAAGAGGAAGAAGCGTTCAGCTTACTCTTTGGAGAACATGAAATTTACCATACCATTTATGGGTATTTTCGGCAATTATTATCGGGTTTTTTTCTGTCATATTTTACTTTTTTTTGAATTTTTTTTAACCAACCACAGAGGCACAGAGGACTCAGAGTCAGAAAGGAATAGATGTTTTATTAAGTTTCATTAAAATTAGTTATTTAATTGGTTTTCTAATTTTTTAGCAGCTAAGGACATTGAATAACAAAATAGCCAATAAATTAAACCAATAAATAAATATACTTCTGCATATCTTCCTAAAAATTGCGGTTGTGCTAATATAGAACGTGCCATTCCTGTTAATTCCACTAATCCCACTAATGATAAAAGAGATGTATCTTTAAATAAGCCAATAAATTGACCCACAATTGCAGGAATAACTGCGCGTAATGCTTGAGGTAATATTACTAATGTGAGTAATAAGGGTGTATTTAATCCTAATGCTTTTCCTGCTTCTATTTGTCCCCTGGAAATTGATTGTAGTCCTCCACGCACGTTTTCGGCCATGTATGCTCCACTAAATAATATTAGTCCCACAATACTTCTGAATAATCTATCTAAACGCAAATCTGCTGGTAAGAATAAAGGTAACATAACTTGGGCTAAAAACAAAATACCAATTAATGGTAATCCTCTGACAATTTCAATATAAAGAATAGAAAACCACCGCACTACAGGTAAATTACTTGTTCTTCCTAATGCGAGTAAAACTCCTATGGGGAAGGAAAGCACAATACTAATTATTGCTATTAATAGGGTTAGTAATAAACCATTCCATAAATTTGTAGATACAGCTTGTAACCCTAAACCACCACCAATTAACCAGATAATTATCGGAAAGGATAATAACCACATTAGGGAAAGCCAAGGTGTGATAATTTGAGCAAATTTTTGACCAATTATCACACCTAAAATTATTAAACCTGTAATTAATAATAAAGACAAACGACTAGTTAATGGTAGAGGTAAAATTAATAATAAAACCCCAACAATAAAACCAAAAATTAGAGAATTACGTTTTGTGAATATTGCTTCTTTAGTAAAAGCACCCCCAGTAATTGCGGTTAAAGTTGTAGATATTCCCAAAACCAGCCAAATTCGCCAATATAAATTCTGGGGAAACCTTCCCACCAAAAATAAATGTAAATTAACTGCAACTACTTGCCATTGTGCCTTAGTAATTAACCAAATTGCAAATCCTTGAAATAGCCAAAATAGAAAAATCGAACAAACAACAGTTAATAAACAATTGTACCAATTATTAAACAGATTTTCTCTTAACCAAATAAACTTAATCATCATAGAGATCCTAAATAAAATATTTTCCTATAGCGTACCATAAACATAAAATCTCTTCCTCTCTTCCTCTGTGGCCTCTGTGCCTCTGTGGTTCGATAAAAAATAAATCCTGTTCACAAATCAAATAAAATTGCTATTTTTTATCTTTCCTGAATTTGAACAGAACGATTAAATAAATTCATAATTAGAGAAATAACTAAACTCAAAATCAGATAAGTAATCATAATCAATAGCATTACCTCCACGGCTTTTCCAGTTTGGTTAAAAGTAGTAGAAGCAACAAAATAAATATCAGGATAACCGATAGCGATCGCTAAACTGGAATTTTTTGTTAAACTGAGATATTGACTAGTTAATGGGGGAATAATCACCCTTAAAGCTTGGGGAAAAATTACCAATTGCATTGCTAAACCTGGCTTTAAACCCAGAGATGTTGCTGCTTCCCATTGTCCTTGAGGAACTGATTTAATTCCCCCCCGCACAATTTCCGCAATAAACGCACCCGTGTAAAAAGTTAACCCTAATAACAAACTAGAAAACTCTGGAGACAAGGTAAACCAAGGAAATTCAATGCCATTTTGACTAAAGTTAGCGAAACCGAAAACAGAAATTTTATTTTCGGCTTTGGGGAAACTCAAGAAAATTGCAAAATACCAAAATAGCAATTGTAATAATAATGGTGTATTCCGAAAAATCTCCACATAAACAAAACTAATCTTCCTGACTAACCAATTATCTGATAGTCTAGAAATTCCCGCAGTAATTCCCACAATTGTAGTTAGTAAGATACTCATTATTGCTATTCGTAAAGAATTAATTAATCCCACTAATAAAGCATAATTATAAGTATCCGTTGGTTGATAATTAACGATAGTTTCACCAATATCAAAAGATGCTTGTTGCTTGAGAAAATTAAATCCAAATTGAATTCCTAATTGCTGTAAATTCCGTCTGACATTACTCCACAATATCACGACTATAAATACTGCTAAAAATACAAAAATTAACTGAATAGCATTTTGCCAAAAACGATGATCACGCCATAAAGGAGGTTTAGAATTAGTCATTATTTTAATTTAGTATTATAGTATTACCGGAAGGGTGGGGAATAGAGTAATCCTCCTTTTGTCGCTAATTGATTTTGACCACGAGGGAGATTTAGTTTTGTCTTGGTTCCCAAATTGCGTTCATAAATTTCGCCATAATTACCAACGTGTTTAATAATTCTGGCTGCGAAATCATTTGTTAAACCAATTCCTGCTCCCAAGTTTCCTTCTGTTCCTAAAAAACGTTTAATATCGGGATCTTTACTATTTGCAAACTGTGATAAATTTTGAGAATTAATTCCCAATTCTTCACCTTTGATCAAAGCATAAACAGTCCACTTAACTATATCACTCCATTGAGTATCACCCTTAGCAACTGCTGGCGCCAGGGGTTCAGAAGAAAGAATATCATCTAAAATGATGTTATCTTCCGGTTTCGGTAGGGTTGCGTACCGGGAAACCAAACCAGAACGGTCTGTGGTGACAGCATCACAACGTCCTTCTACATAAGTAGCAAAGGTAACATTTACATCCTCAAAAACAACGGGTTTATAAGTCAAATCCCGTTTCCGCATTTGGTCTGCTAAATTCTGTTCGGTTGTCGTCCCTGTTTGGACACAAATAGCTTTGTCTTTCAGGTCTTTAATAGATTTAATATTCCTATTTTTGCGCACCATAACCGCCTGACCATCATAAAATACCACAGGTGCAAACTCTAAACCCTGAGCAGTCCCACGGCTAAAAGTCCAGCTGGTATTGCGACTCAAAATGTCTACTTCTCCAGTTTGTAAAGCTGTAAATCTCTCTTTAGCGTTAAGGGGACGGTATTCTACTGCGTCTGGATTATCAAATATCGCCGCTGCTACAGCCCGACAAATATCAACATCAATACCGCTATATTTACCGTCAGTCCCCACAAAACTAAATCCCGGTAATTCACCGCTAATTCCACAAACAAGCTGACCACGGCTTTTAATGCGATGACCGATCACGCGAGTAACCTGTCCTTGGGGAGTATTAACCTTACCCCCTGGCGTTTGCGGTTGATCACTACAAGCAGTTAGAGAAAATATTAACTTCAGTGTGACAATACCAGATATAATAGGTCCAATAGTAAATAATTTCCTAGACTTCATAAGTAAGCAATGAGCGATATTTAATCCCGATCTAATCTAAGTTTTGCACAAAAACGTCAAAAAAGCACAAGATATATCAAAGATCTATCGAGGATCACATTTAATTAAAACCAAACTTCCCAATTAACAATATGCTAAATTTTCTCAATTCCTTTCTCGGTCGTCATCCAGAGCGCGTCAAAGCCAATGTAGAGATTTATACTTGGCAAACTTGCCCCTACTGCATCCGTGCGAAAATGCTACTATGGTGGAAAGGTGTTAATTTTACAGAATACAAAATTGACGGTGATGAAATAGCCAGGGAAAGTATGTCCATACGCGCTAATAATCGCCGCAGCGTTCCCCAAATATTTATTAATAATCAACACATTGGCGGTTGTGATGATCTGTATCGTCTAGATACGAAAGGTCAACTGGATGATCTTCTTTATTTACACTGATGATGACTTGGTTTAAATAAACCAAATCACCCAAATTTAACTAGATGTTGTAGTGCGGGCATCTTGCCCGCTAGAATTATACTTAAATGTAGTACCGCTAGAATTATACTTAAATGTAGTACAGTTTATAGCTATATCATAATCATAGCGATCGCCTGATTTTTAGCTGTTCTAATATTGTATCAGATAAAATAAAAACAAATCAACCAGAGGCAGTGATTATGATCACCCAAATCAGTGAAATCAAATCTCCCACTGAACTGGTAATCTCTTGGGAAGCCTTACCCGATGATTTTCAGTTAGAGGACGAACCGGTGGAAAATACAGGACAGCCACTTTTGGCTGGTGCTTTGCGAGAAAGTTTAGAAATTGGGGGTTTTATTCAACCGCAGATGTTGATAGCCTCGAATTTTGGTTTATGTGCGACATTAGACGGTAAATTTATTGCTAAAGCACCTGATTGGTTATATATTCCCGCAGTCAAAGAAATTTTACCTGAACGCAAAAGCTACACACCGAATTTAGAAGGAGATATTCCCGCTATAGTTATAGAATTTTTATCAGATCAGGAAGGTGGAGAATATTCTTTTAAACGCACATATCCACCGGGAAAATGGTTTTTTTACGAGCAAATTTTGCAAGTTCCCATCTATGTAATTTTTGATCCAGATGGCGGTTTATTGGAATTATATCAACTGGAGAATGGTCGCTACGAGTTAAAACAACCCGATGAAAATGGTCTACATTGGATTGACGCAATGGGCTTATTTTTGGGAACTTGGTGGGGGGAAAAAGAAGCTAGAACTGGATATTGGTTAAGGTGGTGGAATGAAGCAGGTAATTTACTACCTTGGTCTGTAGAAAAGATTGTAGAAGAACGTCAACGGGCTGAACAAGAACGTCAACGGGCTGAACAAGAACGTCAAGAGAAAGAACGGCTAATAGCGTACTTAAAATCCCAGGGGATTGATCCGAGTAATTTACCTTAAATAGTAGGGTGCGTTAGCTGTCTTCGTAACGCACCTAATTGAAATCAATAATAACTGACCACAATAATAAATATAAATCAATAATAAATATAAATATATGCTGGAATTACCAGAATATTTAATACATAGAAAATGGATGAATCACGCCCTAGAATTAGCACGAGCAGCGGGTGATGCGGGTGAAGTTCCCGTTGGTGCTGTAATTGTTAACACAAATAACCACCTGATTGCTGTAGGAGAAAACCGGAAAGAACGGGATCAAGACCCTACCGCACACGCGGAAATTATGGCGATTCGCGCTGCTAGTCAAATTTTACAAAGTTGGCGCTTGCATCAATGTACATTATATGTCACTCTAGAACCCTGTCCGATGTGTGCCGGTGCTATAGTTCATGCACGATTGGGAAAATTGATCTATGGAGTGGACGATACCAAAACTGGCGCAATTCGGACTGTTCTCAACATCCCTGATCACCCTGCGTCTAATCACCGTCTAAAAGTGCTAGGAGGTATTCTGGAATCAGACTGTCGAGAACAATTACAAAATTGGTTTGCTACCCAACGTCAGCAAAAATAACAGACACAGATAAAACTGTCCAGATGGGAAAACAAAAACTACCCAAGAAAATATACGGTGGACATAAGCAATTTGTGTAATTTTTTATTCTTCTAAAAACTAGCCACCGTAATGATTAAATCAGACTCTGCTTCTACTACCCGTCATTCACAAACCATAAATAAGTCTGTAAGTTCTCACCTCAACTCCGCTCGGAGGCCTTTGATAGCTCACAGTATACCAGGGATTTCCCCTTGGTTAATTCCTTTAGGGTATTTTATTGGACGTTATATCATTCTGCCATCTTTCTTTAGGCAGATTAAAATTACTGGACTAGAAAATATCCCCAAAAGTGGTCCGGTAATTCTTGCTCCTACCCATCGTTCTCGCTGGGATTCATTAGTTTTACCCTACGCTGCTGGTCGTCATCTCACAGGTAGAGATATGCGATTTATGGTGACAATTGATGAATGTCAGGGGTTACAAGGTTGGTTTATTCTCAGAATGGGCGGTTTCCCGGTCAATACTCAACGTCCAGCGATCGCTACTCTCCGTCATACAATAGAGTTAATGCAACAAGGGGAAATGTTAGTTATTTATCCTGAAGGTGATATCCATCGTGATGGTCAAGTTCACCTGCTGAAGCCAGGAATAGCCCGTTTAGCCTTAAATGCTGAATCTAAATACCCAGGGCTGGGGATTAAAGTTATACCTGTTAGCATCCAATACAGCGAATCCTATCCTCACTGGGGTGCAGATGTCAACATTCGCATTGATGAACCTATCAAAGTCACAGATTATCTAAATGGAAATTTCAAGCTGGAAGCTAAAAGGCTCACAGCAGATTTAACCCATCAATTAAAACAATTAAGTCAGGAGTCAGGAGTCAGAAGGAACATAGAACCAGAAAATTCCTCCCCTGCTTCTCCTCCCTCCCCCTGCTATACATCAACTACTTCCCGTGTCCAATCCAATTACCAATTCCCAGTGATTAAGTTTGCCCACATCCAGGGCAGCGTAGTCAATAACTTGTAATTCCCAGTTACCTTGTGCGGGTAGGGAAAGTAATTGTTTCAGGGCTGGATGTGATCGCACTGTGTAAGTATTTTGTAATTGGTTACGACGGCCTAATGTGCGACTTTGCAATAAAATCCGCTGATTGTTAGGAGCAATTAAATAAATTTCTAAATCTCCTAAAAAATCATGGGTGATATTAACCGTAACTTGGATATCACCAATATTAGCAGCTTCATTAATAGCGATCGCACTTTTAATTCCCTCTTGATCATTATCAGGAATATTCACAACTTGAGTATTTTTTACCTGTGTTTGTTCATTAGTAATTTGGGCAACGACACCCATTTGTTTTGCTAGTCTCACAGCCTTAGCTGCATTGACTTTCCCATAACCAAACCATTGACTATGACCATTACTATCATAAGTACCCCCATCAATATTCAATTGAGGATCAGGGCTATTATCAATAATTTTATCAGCAGTATCTTGAAGAATCTGTTTAACTTGTTGAGCCGTTAAATCAGGATTAGCTGATAATACTAAAGCTGCTACTCCTGCGACTATGGGAGTGGCGCTAGAAGTACCACCAAAGTTATTAGTAAAGTTTCCAGCATCATAACCTGCTGCTCCTAATTGATCTGCAGTCAAGATTCCCAACCCAAACAGAGAAGAGACAATTGCCGGTTGTGTATAAACAAAACCGGTTTCTTGAAACCACATTCCCGGAGGAGCATTATTACTAGGAGCGCAAACAGAAATATTATCTCCCCAATTACTATAAGCAGCTTTTTTATTCAAACTAGTGGAAGCCGACACGGTAATTACATCAGGATGAACTGCAAAACCGCTTAACCAATTTGTGTTACCTTTCACAATATTTTTCGGCCAATTTTGTTCATTGATAGTCCCATTAATCGGACGGTTAGTATTTCCGGCTGCAAAAACAATTACACATCCTTTACCATTGCGTCCATTGGTAGCAGCATGACTAATAGCTGCCCTTTGACGGATAGAAAGGGGAAAATAAACAGCAGAAGCTCCCCAACTACAAGAAATTACACTTGCTCCCTTTTCCACCGTCCAATTAAAAACATCCTCAATTGATTGATCATCTAAAAAACCGGTAGTCCGAATGGGCATCATTGCACAACCAGGAGCAACTCCGACAATTCCCGTGCCATTTTCTTCTGCTACAGCTAGTCCCGCGCAAGCAGTACCATGACTAGTTTCTTTTTCTCCTGGTAAGGGTAAAAAATCATTTTCTTTTAAATCTCTAGGAGCAACAATTTTACCATTACCTTGAAAATCTGGGTGATTCAAGTCAAAGGAATCATCTACTACAGCGACGATAATAGAACGAACACCGCGAGTAGTATCCCAAGCTTGTTCTACGGAAATGTGAGAACCAGCTACCAATTGATTCCCCCCATTGTGATTGAGATACCACTGTTGAGGATAAAGGGAATCTTTGGGCCGATAATGAGGTTCTTGTTGAATGATAATATTTGGTTCTGCGGCTAAAACTTCTGACAGTTTTTGTAATTGATTCGTGATTTTAATTGGGTTTTGTTTAGCTTGTTTACTCACCAGAAAAATAAAAGTATTCGACATTCCTACAACTGGTTGATCTTGAACTAAATTAAATCTATTGGCAATAATATTAATTTTATTCATATCTACCCAAGTAGCAAATTGAATTGTGATTTGATCACTTAGATAAACCAAACTACCGGGATTATTTTCAAGTTTATAAACATGACTCACAAAGTCTACATTTTTATCAGCACGTACTTGAGACATTACTGTTTCTAGCTGCTCAGGAAAAACCGTATACAGTTCTAACTTTGCCTGGGATATACTGCGCCGCCATACACATCCACGTATTTGTGATACTTGCTCACGTGTAAAGTTAGCATTAGGACGGATAGTGAAGCGATATAATGTTTTTTCTAGTATCAATTCTTCGCCACTGCGTTGTAAAATTAATGCTTCGTCGCTATTTGTGACATCTGGTTCGAGAAAATCTGGAGAATTAATATTATCACTCATAAAAAATTGGGATTAGTTGAAAATTAATTGGCCTCTTGGCTCTTGCCTGTTTAGTCCTTTGCCAGAGAAATTTTTTCAGTCACTTGACTTTATCATCGGTACAAAGAGAGTTAAAATACATCAAGTTTTTCAAATTTTTTCCATAATTATTTTACTAATTAACCTCATGAATGTTGCTACGGATCTATTAATTCGCTTTAGCTGCTTATCATTTATAGCGTTCTTAGGCATATCATCATCTGCTGAAGCTCAGGTAAAAAAGCCCTCAGTTCCTATTAATCCTGTTAGTGAAACTAAACCGACGACTGGGGATAAGACTAACACCCTCAGTCCCGCTGGACAGGGTAATAATATCTTGAGTATAGCGGCAGGCGATCGCTTAATGAAAGAAGCAGATCAAGCGATTTCTAGTCAAAACTACGCTTTAGCAGCCAAAAAACTCCAAGAAGCACGCCAGGTTTATAATCAGTTATCCAGCTTTTATCAAGAATTAAATTCTAGTTTTGGAGGTATTGACATTCGTTTATCCGATTCCCAGCGCCAAAAAGCCTTAGCAACTGCCCAAAAGCGAGATGAAGCCAGCTACCAGTTAGCCTTAGTATATCGAGCGCAAAATCAGCCAGAACTAGCCATACCTTTGCTAGTGCAAATCATTAAAAGTCAAAACCCCACGAGGGAACTGGGGGGAAAAGCTTATCAACAATTATTTGAATTAGGTTTTGTGGATGCACCCTATTCTCGTCCAAACAAAAAATAATCAGCATAAGTTAATTAGCAACAACCAAGAGTTAGATATCTGTTAATAATAGAGAAGTAAAGTTTTTTCAGGAATTGCGATGATGAGTCCGCAACAGGTAGAGGGAATGATCAAGGCACAACTGCCAGATGCCCAAGTGCAAGTACAAGACTTGACGGGTGGTGGTGATCACTATCAGGTGACAGTAGTTTCATCGCAGTTTGTAGATAAGGGACTAGTGCAACAACACCAGCTAGTTTATGGCGCATTGAAACAAGCCATGTCCAGCGAAGCTATTCATGCTTTAGCTCTGAAAACCTACACTCCCGAAGCTTGGCAAGTAGTAAACTAATTTGAGATTTAGGATTTTGCCTTGAACAAAATCTAAAATTGCCTTGAATTTTGACTTTTAACTTTTAACAACGCAGGAAATAACTAATCATGACCCCAGAACTTAAAGAAAGAATTGATACTTTGGTAGAAGAAAACAAAATTATGGTTTTCATGAAGGGTAACAAATTAATGCCCCAATGTGGTTTCTCTAATAACGTTGTGCAAATTCTCAATACATTAGGAGTTCCCTTTGAAACTCTTGACGTACTTGCAGATCAAGACATTCGTCAAGGAATCAAAGAATATTCCAACTGGCCAACAATCCCCCAAGTATATATTAATGGCCAATTCGTTGGCGGTTCTGATATTTTGATCGAAATGTACAACAAAGGTGAATTACAACAAATGGTAGAAGTAGCCCTGGCTTCTTAATATCAACTATTAGGTGTAGGTTGGGTTAAGGAACGCAACCCGACACCTTATTTTTATTAGATTTGCAATTTTAAATTAATGCTCATAAGTTGAAAATTATTTATGCCTAAATTACCACATTTTTGATGAAAACTATGAATAATAAAACAAATATAGAAGACTGTGGTTATACATTCATAGGTACAGCGGTTGATAATTTAATTCGCCATTTTGAGGGTCAATCATCTGTACAATTATATCCTGATTTTCGAGAACGGCGAGAACGTGCAAATGAATTATTATTTGATTTAGTTGGTAAACAACCTGGTTGTTTTTATATTCGTCGTCAAGGGACTGGAAAAGAACCAGGAGAAGAAATTTGGGAATTAATTATAGCCACAGACCAAGATAATTTTCAATTACCAAAAAGACTGAAAAAATTAGGAAAGACTTTAGGATTTAAAGCTGCTGTTCGTCAAGACGGATCTGGAGGTTTTAAAATTTTATCAGCTTATTTATTACCAGAATTGCGGGGAATTGTTGACGGTTATGCTGTACTTTATTGGTTATGTTTAATTCCTAATTATCAAGAGCGTCTTGATATTCCCACACCATTATTGGCAAAAATAAAAAATATACCAATTTGCGGAAATCATGTTCCTACAGAAGATCAACTTCAAGCATGGAAAGCTTTTTTAAAGGTTGAAGAAAATATTGCTAAATCTCGTCAATTTTGCGTATTTTTTATCAATAAAAATAATAACCGCTCAAATTCTCGACAAATCACTTTAGAAATTAAAATTAATTCGGCTACTTTAGATGGTTCTGAAGAACATTTTTTAGGTTTAGAAAACTTTTGGGAACGGGTCAAAAAAGCCAAAAATCAGGAAGTTAAATTTTTAGATTCTGTCCCCACAGAAAAAAATCGCCGTAACAGTCGTCAATTAGGAACTATTGAAAAAATTGATCAAAAACATAATCTTATTAATATTCGACTAGAAAGAGAATTAATTGAATATATAGCCAAAGGTAATTATCAACTTCCCAATAATGGTTACATATTTTTTGATGCTGCTGGAGACATCAAACAAATCGAACGTAAAGAAAAAGCTTTAGAACAGTTAAGACAAGGAAGGACTCAAAACCCCTATTTAGGTAATTTTCTATTTGACGCTTCTCAAGCGAGAACTATTACAAAAAGAGTGAAACTGAAATCACAAGATTTATTGTTGTCTTCTGCTAATGCTGGACAAAAAACCGCAGTGGAAAAGGTACTTTCCGCAGAAGATTTAGTTTTAATTCAAGGACCACCCGGTACAGGAAAAACAACAGTAATTGCAGAAATTTGCTATCAGGTAGCATTACGCGGGGGACGGACATTAATTACCTCACAAGCGAATTTAGCGGTTGATAACGCCCTCAGTCGCTTAGTTCATAATCCCCTTATTCGTGCTATTAGAAAGGGAAGAGCCGAAAAAGTTGGAGAAGAAGGACAGCCATTTTTAGAAGATCAAGTAATTAGTACATGGTTACAAAATACCGCTACTGACTGCGAAAATAATCTCAGTCAACGTCAGGGAAATATTACAATTTTAACTCAATTATTACCATTATTACCACGATTTACAAACTATTATATATTTGAAGAACAGTTTAATCAGCAACAAAATGAACTGAAAGCAGAAAAAGAGAATTTAAAGACAATTTATCAAAACCAAAAAACTAAATATGATCAAATTTTATTAAATAAAAATGAAATTGCATCCTTAATTACTGGTTTAGGGAATATACTAAAAAATTCCCAAAATATAGACTGGGAATCTCTAGAAATCAAGGATTTCTTAACCCATATTCAACCCTATACAGAAAATAACAAACAAGTAGAGATTTTCCGAGAAAATGTAATTCAAGCTATTAAATGTATTGAGGAACTTGGTTTTGTCCGTCCTGATTTTGGTGTATTTGGTTTAGCAGTTTGGTTACAGGAAACCATTATAACTCAACTTTCTGAATTTAAAGCTGGATTAAAAGATATTAATAATCTCGCTTTAGCTATTGCGGAAGTAGCGGAATTAGTTGATATTTTTCAACAAAATTCTGTATCTTTACAGAAATTAGAAACAGATTTGCAAAAATTTAGTATTCACAATAATATACAACCAACAATCCAAATCTGGGAAAATCGTCAACGGGAAATTGATTATATTGTTGAAGCAGTTGTAGAATGGAAATCTACAGGTTATAATAATTTATATCAAGTTTTGAAAGAATGTCAACAATCTGATTTACTTTTAACAGAAAATATGGTAAATTTACCATTAGGTTTATTGATGTTTGCTCAAAACTTAAAATTACCTATTGTTCCCAAAAATTATAAAATCAGTTTACCAGCTTGGGGAGTATTAACAAAAGCCATAGCTTATGAAATAGAGGGAAATTTTACTGATAGAAAAGGTAAACAGCATAATTTTAGTTATTTTTTACAACAAAGTTTTAATCAAATTCCCATAGTATTATCAAAAAGTGATCAGACTCAGTGGCAAAAAACCTATCAAGAGTTAAAAAATTATCAAATTCTTAACCCTAAACAGAGGAAATTGCTAATTGAAAATATTCAAGTTTTTTTAATTAGATTGGAAAAAACTTATGGTAAGTCCTTTGAATGGAATAATATTGAAGCTACTCTTAACCGCATTACCCAAGAACTACTAGAGATGATCTTAATTAATGCGCGTCAATGTGTTTTAAAAGTCAAAACCGAAGCTCAACAACAATTGCAAATTTTAAAACAGCAATTTCAAGAACTTCCAGAAAATGTAATTTCTTCCCAACAAATATCTGAAGCTAAAACTCAGTTAGAAAAGAGTAAACAAGCTGCTAATTTAAAACTTGCAGCAGTTATTAATAATTTACAAGCAATTCATAAACAGCAAAATATACCTCATCAATTAAGGAATTTCACAGAAAAGTATCTAACTAAACAAGCAAATATTTGGGAACAACCACAGGAATTTTCTCAACAAGTTAAGTTTTGGGAAAATCGTATTTATGAATTAGAAACTCTGATTTCATCATTAGCACCCTTTACCATTTTAGAAACAATTAAAGACGCTTTAAATCAGCAATTTATAAATTTGCAAGAACAAACTGATGTTTATCAAGAGCAACTTGAACAATTACAAATAGAAATATCTGATCTAGAAGACAAATTACAATTACAATTATCAGACAATTTAATTATAGAACGGAATTGGTGGGAGTCAACTTGGCAAATTATACCAGATAAATTTAAGCCAGAATTATCTCACCATGATTTATTTAATTTAGAGTTTTTAACCAAGGTCATAAATAAATTAAAATCATGGAAACAACAACTCCAAAACGAAGAAAATTATCTAGATAAATATCAAAATTTTGTTCAAGATTGGATTACAAAATTACGTCAACCTTCCGAACAAGATAGTAATGATTTAAGACGAATTTATTTAGATAATGCTAACGTTGTCGGTATTACTTGTGTTCAAGCTGCAAATTATAGTTTCTCCGAAGAATTTCAATCTTTTGATGTTGTAATTATAGATGAAGTTAGTAAATGCACTCCCCCAGAGTTACTAATTCCCGCGTTGAAAGGTAAAAAATTAGTCATGGTAGGAGATCATCGGCAATTACCTCCTATGCTTGATACTAGCACAGTGGCAGAAGTGGCGCAATCCATGGGTAATTCTAGAGAAGAATTGCAATTTTTAGAAGAATCATTATTTAAAAGTCAGTTTGAAATTGCTGATAAAAGTATCAAGAAAATGCTGAATACTCAATATCGAATGCACCCCATGATCATGGGAGCAATTAATCAATTTTATCATGGTAAATTAGAATGTGGCATTTTAGAACCTGATAGGAAACGCGCTCATAATTTAGCAGGGAAAATCATTCAACCTGATCATCATTTATGTTGGGTAAAAATGCCTAGAGAAAATGAATTTCAAGAAGAACGCAATGGCACTTCATTTGTGAATACTAAAGAAATTGATGTAATTGAAAATATTTGTCACCAATTTGAGCAGGTTTGGTTTCATAAAGTTGCGAATGGAGAACCAAAAAAAGAAATAGCTGTAATTACATTTTATGGCGCTCAATTAAGAAAAATTGATGAACGTTTGCAATCTGAATTTTTTCCCTCTTTACAAATTAGAACGGGTACAGTTGATAGATTTCAAGGTATGGAAAGACCAGTGGTAATTGTGAGTATGGTCAGGAATAATCATCAAGGAGATGTGGGATTTGCAAATAAACCAGAACGGGTGAATGTGGCTTTTTCTCGCGCTCAAGAATTGTTAATTATTGTCGGTTGTCACGATTTATTTACAGGTAAATCTGGTACAGTAGGTAATATGTATTCTGAGGTTGCAAACATTGTTAATCATCATGGAGGTTTTATTGATGTTTCCTGCTTCTGTAGTTAAAATAATTGATAATAATTTGAAATATTTAGTTGATAAAATTGAAGCTGAAAACCCTTATTCATCGGTTTTATTAGCACGTCAATTTTACTATCATGTAACGCAAAATTTCCTAGAATTAACTATTAAAGAACCTCGGAAATTTAATGTTTTAGAAGAGTTTATTATTCGCGCTGGTATGGAATTTAATCCCCCCCCTACAGCTAATGAATTAGCATCTATTTTAGGACTTGATTCTGTATTTGTTAAAAGTACCATTGCTAATCTTCAATCTTTACAAACTCTAGCAAATACACCGCAAATTACTGTCACCCCAGAAGGAAGTTTATTCTATAAACAAGGTTCTGTTCCTAAACCTCCATATTCCGTCCAAATTTATGCCATTACTGATAATTTACTAGGAACAATTACATTTCAATATGAACAATTAGATCATATAATAATTAACCAAAACCAACTAGATTTAATTAAGTTTATCAATATTCAACAAGAAACTCCAGCACTTTCTAATTTACAACTTGCGGATATTCAGGAAATTATTCAATCTTCCGATTTAGCTCTTCATGTCCCCACAGCAGGTAAATTTGTCACTGATTTTAAATTGCGAGGTAGTAAACAAACTATTGCCAGAAATATATCACTATTTGTGATTTTTGATCAAAATCAAAATAAATTAGATATTCAAATCAGAAGGGGAAAGGAGATTTTAGAACCTGCCACAAAAAAGATTCAAGAACTATATCATCAAGAAAAAATATCTCTCGAGAAATTATCTCAATATCCCAATTAATTACCATCACTTGTAACCAACAACAGCAAAATTCCCCTCAGCAGCATCAAACTGAGGGGAGTATCAAAAATTGTACTACAGTCGCTGTCGTCAGATGGTAGCTACTTGATCAAATCAGAATCTACCTTTAGTAGTAGCGATGTTGTCTTTCTGGTTCCGGTTGAACCATTGTAAAATTAGATACATCATGCAAGTAGCGGCTGGCTTCCTCTTCTAAGCGATGAATCCAGTAGGGTTCAATGATATTACTATGTCTGAGTGCGGCTAGGTATCCATCCAAATACATCCGCATATCATCCATACGATAACCGCGATTCCATAATTCGACGAAGGCGTCGGTAAGTCTTTGGTAGTAGCGGATGGTTTGTGTGTCTTGGAGCATAACTGCTGTATTAGTCTCTTGGGAATGAGAATTGTAGATGATGATTCACGCTCAATGAAGTATCACTTCCTGCTTATGTATTAACTCATAAGTAATATTTTGACTTTGGATCAAACCCCTCAGCAGCTAAAAACTTAATTAGATCCTAGGCCAAAAAACTGGACATAAGGTGATTTTGTAGTGTGTTTTTACGATTCTTTGTCAAAAGTTAGATTTAGCAATCTAGCGTCGTGTTAACCTGGTATTGATAATCACAGAGGCTAATTGATATTGCTCCAATTTTTGTGCGTCTTTCTTGAGGAATACAAATTTAGCCATAGTCCAAACCTGTATAATCAAGTTTTATAAATTCTTAGCCACCTCATGGATAGAAAACAAGTCTTGTTTAACTAAGAGTCATAATCAGGTGTGAATTTTATCCTACTCCCTTTGATAAATGATTGTTATCTGAGTTTATCATATCTCTTTAGGAGTAGGACAAATGACTCAAATTAAAGTTTAATCATAGGTAGAGGTTGGCAAGTAAACAATTTTATACCAGTTACCAGAAATTACTAAACCACCCTAGACAAATAGCAATTTGAGTTTAGAGAATGTAAATGTAATAATAATTTAATAAAGCCACCTGCTTTATTGCAAATAAAGTAAAAAATAAATTTTTTGCAAGGTTTTCTTGAGGGAAATGTGAAGAATATCTTCATTGAGGTAACAAAAACTACAAAACCTTGACCACGAGATTGTTAATTTGAGATTCATCAACGCTAAGGGGTTTTGCCACTGTGGGTTCGGTTTGTATTGAAATTGTTGAGGGGAATCCCCATCTGAGATCGTTATTGGGTTGGCACTTGCAACAACTAGAATACCGAGTTCATCAAGCTGCCAGTATTTATCAAGCAAAAGAAGTATTTCAAAGCCATCAACCAACTCTAATCATTTTAGATGCGGATTTATCCGATGGCGATGGTATGGAGTTGTGCCGCTGGTTACATCGTCAACAACAGCCTTTAATTTTGATGTTATCTGCTCGTACCAATGAAGCCGATATTGTTGCCGGTTTAAAAGCAGGAGCAGATGATTATTTAAGCAAACCCTTTGGAATGCAGGAATTTTTGGCTAGGGTTGAGGCCATTCTTCGTCGTCACCGCACACCTAATGCACCAGCTTATTTAGATTATGGCAGTTTGCAAATTGATTTAGTCCAGCGTCGGGTTCGTTTCCAAGGGGAATTTATTGACTTGACCCCCCAGGAATTTAGTTTATTGTACGTCTTAGCACAAGCTGGAGGAGTGCCTTTAAGTAGATCAGAATTATTGCGTCGTGCTTGGCCTGACGCTATTGATAACCCGCGTACCATTGATACTCATGTTTTATCGCTGCGGAAGAAGGTGGAACTTGATCCTCGTCAACCCAGTTTAATCCAAACTATTCGTAATGTTGGATACCGATTTAACATGGAAATTTTGAATGCTAATATCGCTCAACAACAAGCGAAATTACCAAGAGAAAGATTTACTAATCAACTTCCCGTATTAACCGCTCAAAGTTCTTAATTCCAGGGAACTCTTAACAGATAAAATGACCACTGATTAATAACTAATTGTCCATTCTTCTAATTCTTGGCTTTCTGCTGCTGTCAGGGTGACTGCTAAGTTTTCCCAATCTACTTCAGCCGCAGGTTGATTAACCACTAATTGACCTTGCTGAAGATGTAAAACATGAGTACAAAACTCCTGCACTAAATCCCTTTGCCGATTTACCATCAAAATTGCCGAAGAATGGGCTTGATTTGATTGAGTGAGGATATTAATTAAATTAGTAATTGCAGGAGTGTCTAAGGCCGACGTAGGCTCATCTAATAGTAAAATTTGCGGTTCGGTAACTAAAGCGCGAGCGATCGCAATTAACTGTTTTTGTCCTCCAGAAAGTTGTACTTCTGTCCGTCCTAACCATTGTTCAGGAATTTGCAGTTTTTCCCGCCAATAACTGACTTTTTCCTGAATAGTTGGTTTAGGTAAACCACGCAAAATTAAAGGATAAGCTAAATTTTCTCCCACTGTCATCCCCAACAGTTTAGATTCTTGTTGCACAAGCATTATCTGTTGACGAAGTTGAATTACAGGAATTTTGTCATATTCCTGATTTTTAAAATATATTTTCCCGCTAGTAGGTTCATTTAGCCGATTAATCAGACGTAATAAAGAAGTTTTACCAGCACCAGATGGACCAACAATAGCGAAGCGATCGCCTGGTGATACTCTAAAAGAAATATTCTGTAAAATCGGATATTGATGTTGATTCTGTAAACGTCTAGATAAACTAACAGATTTTAGTATAAGCATAATAATAAACTACATTTTTAATGTAAGTAATTAAGATTTTAATGTAATTTAATACATTCTTAATGTAACCTAATACATTCTTAATGTAAAAATTTACAATTTATATTGTAACCTTTCTTGGTCAAATTGAGATAATTACAGAATTAAATTATTGGCATTGCTAAATTAAAGCATCAAATCAGATATACAATGCCAAATAATTTATTGAAATTTAATCACCCAAATACTTATTACCCATGACCCATAACTAATGCAGCTTGAATAGTCCAAATATCTACTAACAGCAATAATAAAGTCAAAGCTAACAAAATTAAATACATCCAAGGCTGTGATAAAGGACGAACATCTTGAGTATCAATACCAGTTTTTGCGGCGACAATATTGATAAACTTAGAAAATCCAGACATTCGCATAGGTAATAAATAAGCCTTACCATCCTGAGTAATAAAATAATATACTAAACCACCTTGTCCAGTCGTTCGTGGCTTTAACTCTTTTACTTCCGACCATGATAAACTCCAACCGCGACGAAAAAACTGAGAAAACCAAACCGAGTAAGTAACCTTAATCCCTTCCTCATCTAAAATCACCCTTTCAGTCAAAACAGCATATAACAAAATAAAACCGCAACCAATTCCTATCCATAATAACCAGGGAGGAATAGTTGCGGCTGTTAACTGAGCTAAAAACGGTAAAGGAACCGTTAACGCTAAATATAAACTTAACAAAGTGATCCGAATCAGAGGAGAAAGACGAAAAACAGAGGTTAAACCATTAGTTAAATTAGCCGTCATGGTGCTACAATCATTAACGATATATTTATCGTAACGATAAAACCACCAAAATTTGACAAAACCATCAACATAAAACTCTCTGCGTCTAGAGCGTCTTGGCGTGAGAAAAAAAGCCCTGATGTAGCCTAAGATTGTTGTAAAATTCCCAAAACAGGAGTTAACTCAGTATTATTAACTTGGGGATTTAACAAACCACCAGCATAAACACGGGGATTAGTTTGGGAGATAATAGTATAAGATTGGCGAACATGAGTATTCACAGCTACAGTTGTTGCATCATACATTTGCATGGCAATTTTAGGATAAAAACCAATGCCAATAATTAACACTAGAAAAGAAGCAGCAATGAAAATCTCTCGTGGCCTAGCATCAGTATACACAGTTTCCGTTGGTAAAAGACAATCTGTACCAAAACAAGCAGTCCCTTCATCTTCTTGATTTTGAATACTTGCATTGTTAATATCACAGATCAGGTCTGCACCAGAACCGTAAAATACTTGACGTAGCATGGAAAGGAGATAAATGGGTGTGAGGATAACCCCTACAGCAGCGAGAAAAACCGTCACAGTGCAAAAAGTGGTAGTGTAAACATCACTAGTAGTGATACCCACAAATACGGAAAGTTCACCAACAAAACCACTCATTCCTGGTAAAGCTAAAGAAGCCATAGCTCCCATTGTAAATAGAGCAAATACTTTTGGCATTGCTTGACCAATACCACCCATTTCTGCCATCATCATAGTATGAGAGCGATCATAGGTGACACCTGCGAGAAAGAATAAGACAGAAGCAATTAAACCATGGGATATCATTTGTAACATTGCGCCATTGATACCCAAATCGGTAAAAGATGCAATTCCTATGAGGACAAAACCCATGTGAGAGATTGAGGAATAGGCCAAACGACGTTTCATGTTCGTTTGAGCGAAGGAATTTAAAGCACCATAGATAATGTTGACAACACCGAGAATAACGAGAATAGGAGCAAAGTAAACATGAGCGTCGGAAAGTATGTCAAGATTGAGGCGAATTAGTCCATATCCGCCCATTTTTAAGAGTACACCGGCTAAAATCATAGATACTGGAGAAGAAGCTTCACCGTGAGCATCAGGTAGCCAAGTATGTAGGGGAAAAATTGCCAATTTTACCCCAAAGGCAATTAATAAACCCGCGTATAGTACTAGTTGGAAGGTGAGGGGATATTCTTTGTGTGCGAGTTGAGCGATATCAAATGTGACATTTCCACCGCCATATAAACCCAGTCCGAGCGCTGCTACCAAGATAAATATAGAGGCTGCTGCGGTGTAAATAAGAAATTTAGTAGCTGCGTAGCGTCGTCTTTGTCCACCCCAAATACAGACTAGTAGATATACGGGAATGAGTTCCACTTCCCACATAATGAAAAATAATAGCAAGTCTTGGGCGACAAATACTCCAACTTGTGCAGAATATAACACAAGTATGAGAAAGTAAAAGAGCTTGGGTCTGCGATCAACTTGCCAAGCGGAAAAAATGGCAAGGGTGGTAACAAAACCTGCTAAAAGCACCAAGGGAGCGGAAATACCATCAACGGAAACCGACCAATTTAAGCCTAATTGGGGCATCCAAACGTAATTTTCTACGAGTTGAAAACTAGCACTACTGGCATCATAATGCTGCCAAAAAGCTAAACACATCAAAACAAAGTCTGCTATACCTACACCTAGCGCGTACCAACGGACAACTTTGCCGTCCTTATCAGGGAATAGGGGGATAAGAAAGGAAGCCAGGAGTGGAAATAGGACAATTGCGGTAAGCCAAGGAAATTGATCCGCTATCATGTCAATAGGAAAATATACTTATTTGTCTAATCAGATTATTGTACTAAACTTTTTAACAATTTCTTTATAAGTTTTTACCCAAGGTGAGTATAAGAAAATATTTACTTAAAAATATCTTATGATGAGGATTGAAAAGTTTAAAAAATTGGTTTGTCTAGATAATAGTTTAAAATTATACCATTTGTGTGTAATGCTGGCGCGATCGCCTTTTCTTCCGTAATTAAAAAAGTTAGCGATAGCGTAACTTCTCTAATTACCGTATTTTAGCAGAATTATATATGCTTCAACTAGCAGCAAAATCGGTAAATTTCCGTTTGTATGGAGCTTTAAAACCCAAAACTATATCTTGTTTAGGAACTCCAGCTTCTACTAATTCATTAGCTACTCCGATTTCTGTGCCATCGCGTTCAATCCAAATTTTGCCATCTTTAATTTCTACGTAAATAATACAACCAAATATTCGCGTTAGTTCTTGCCAACCAATATTAATAACTTGATAATGATCACGATCCGTATCAAATATCAATTTGACTTCTGTTTGATTATTTGGGCGATTTCTTGCGTGACCTTCCAGAATTGTTTGGACTATTTCTTTGTAATTTAGTCTCTCCATATCACAATCTCCTCTTGATCTGGGTTAAAAATCAGTAATTTTAGGTCATATTCGCCAACTATTCTTTGAATAAACTTCCGACTAAAAAACTCATCATAAACATCTATTGTCCATCCATCTTTTGTCAGGGCTGTTTTAACTGTATTATGAAATAAATCTTTAGCTGGCATACATAAATTAAACTTATTTAACCACTGTTAATAGCATAATATCTCAGATGAAAGGTTCAAAAGGCAATTAAAGATTTAGAAAGATAAATTATAGTAACAAAACCCAGTTTATACAGAATTAGGTTTATCGATTTGTGAGGAAACAAGGGAAAGGCTATCAACCACGACAAAAATGTAGGGTGCGTTAGCGACAGCGTAACGCACCGAAAATCAGTAAATAAACATACATAAGGTGCGTTACATTTCATTAACGCACCCTACAAGATCAGGCGATCGCACTGATGCTAATATGCAGTATGATTGAGAAATTCACCTGGTGTTGGGTTTCACTTCGTTCTACCCGACCTACTTGGACGACTTTGACTACTTCTGATATTGTATTCCCAGTCTCTAGACTGGGAACGACAAATTTACCCAGCCTACTTTTTTAGAAGTTACTAAAGTTAGTAATTGCTTCTGTGATTTTACTCACAACCTCATCTACAGATATCGCTCCCAATTCCCCAGAAGCCCGGGTACGAATACTCAAGCTGTTGGTTTCCACTTCCTTCGCACCTATTACAGCCATGACGGGGATTTTATCCTTCTCTGCGTTGCGAATTAACTTACCCAAGCGATCGCCACTGGTGTCCACTTCCGCACGAATACCGAATGCAACCATCTTCCCAGCCACCTCTTTACTAAAATCTAACTGCAAATCACCTACGGGTAATAACCTAATTTGCACAGGT
The DNA here is from genome assembly GCF_014696755.1 of Anabaena sp. FACHB-1391. NCBI lineage: Bacteria > Bacillati > Cyanobacteriota > Cyanophyceae > Nostocales > Nostocaceae > Anabaena > Anabaena sp. FACHB-1391. Next base: position 169,419 of record NZ_JACJQS010000001.1, read on the forward strand.
GCTAACCATAACGGGAAATCACCTGCGTACTCTTCAATCAAGATCCCTATTAACCGCTCTAACGAACCAAAGGGAGCGCGGTGAATCATCACTGGGCGTTTACGCGAACCATCTTCAGCGACATACTCTAAATCAAACCGCTCAGGTAAATTATAATCTACTTGCACAGTTCCCAATTGCCATTCCCGTTCTAAAGCATCACTGAAGATAAAATCGAGTTTTGGACCATAGAAAGCCGCTTCACCAATTCCTTCAAAATAGTCCATTCCTAATTGTTGCACAGCGCGACGAATTGCCCCTTCTGCTTGATCCCAAACTTCATCACCACCAATATATTTATCACTGGCTGGGTCACGAAAACTCAATCTAGCTTTAAAATTCTTTAATTGCAGACTTTTGAAAACGCTCAAAATCAAGTCCACAACATTGAGAAATTCGCTATCTAGCTGTTCGGGAGTTACAAATAAATGAGAATCATCAACAGTAAAACCGCGTACTCTGGTTAAACCACCCAATTCTCCCGATTTCTCATAACGGTAAACTGTGCCAAATTCTGCCAACCGCATTGGTAATTCCCGGTAAGAGCGTAATTCACTTTTGTATATTTGGATATGAAAAGGGCAGTTCATTGGTTTGAGAACAAAACCCTGTTCTATGGCTTTCGCTTCCTCATCTTCAGCCATTAACGGAAACATATCTTCCTTGTATTTCTGCCAGTGTCCCGATGTTTTAAATAAATCAACTCTGGCAATGTGGGGAGTAACAACAGGTAAATAACCCCGTTTTAACTGTTCTTTTTTGAGGAAGTCTTCTAAAATTGTCCTTAATAAAGTCCCCTTGGGAGTCCACAAAGGTAAACCAGGTCCAACTAAATCAGAAAAGACAAATAATCCTAGTTCTTTCCCTATTTTACGATGATCACGGCGTAAAGCTTCTTCTTTGCGACGTTTGTACTCGGCCAGTTGTTCGGGAGTTTCCCAAGCAGTGGCATAAATGCGCTGTAATTGAGCTTTTTTCTCATCACCGCGCCAATAAGCACCTGCAACGCTTTCTAATTCTATAGCTTTGGGATTAATTTCGCTGGTATTTTCTACATGAGGACCAGCGCACAAATCCCACCATTGGTCTCCTAAATGGTAAATTGTGATGGGTTCTTGTTTGATATCGGCCAGAATCTCTAGCTTATAGGGTTCTTTAATAGCTTCAATGCGCTTTTGTGCTTCCTCGCGGCTAACTTCTTCCCGAATTAGTGGTAATTTACGATTAATAATTTTGACCATTTCTTTTTGAATGGTTTTTAAATCCTTATCGCTGAAGGGTTCTGGGCTATCAAAATCATAATAAAACCCATTTTCAATCCAAGGACCAATTGTGACTTGCGCTTTGGGAAACAGCTTTTGTACTGCCATGGCCATTATATGGGAAGCTGTGTGGCGAATCTTCTTTAATGTTTCTGACTCGCTGGTACGGGGTAAATAGATTTTTTCGGCTGCTGGGGTTTCTTGATTTGGCGACATTGGCTGTTAAACTTTTGGCGAAGTGTTAAAAAAAATAGAATTGACAAAAAATATCTTTACAAAATAAATAATAGTCTACTGGCCATGGTTTCTCCTAAATTTAGCAAAAAACTGCACTTAGCTCCTAGTCAGGACTCTAGTCCTCTCTTTGGGACAGATGATTTTTTTTGTCAGGTTGATTTCTTCCTTTAGAGGTATCTAGAGTTACTCCCAAGGGGCTTTACAACACCATTGCCAAATTTATATAATTGTGATCTGTACGCTATTGTTACAGATTTTTTCAGATAGGAAGTTATGAACTGATTGTTAAGAATCGTAAATAACGTTAATATAAAAAAAATTAGGAAATATGCTTCTCATATATGGAGGAATCAAATCTACCAAATGCTGATTTACTGGAAGCCGTCTTACAACCGCTGTTAGAGGATTTTCAATATTGGTTTGAGCGATATCACCAAATTCTGGAAAATGAGAAGATCCCTTTTATGAGTGAAGAAGAGCAATTTAACTTACTAAAACGAGTTGAAAATGCACAAAATGAACTCAACACAGCCAAGATATTGTTTACAGTCACAGGTAAACAAGTGGGAATTGATATGGCAACCGTAACACCTTGGCATCAATTAGTTACAGAATGTTGGGGTGTGGGAATGCGTTTAGGTCAATTAAAGGAATTGTAAAGCCTTTGAAACAATCTAAATCAATCTAAATCAACTAGAAATCGTCAGAATACCAGACAATTCTTAACATTGTTTTCATAAAAAAATAATGTCTCTCATGTTACCTTAATCTAAATATAAAGATTGCACTAGATAACATAGGGGCATAAGTACAGGATTTTACATTCTCTTTTACCGTAGATAGTTTATTTACGGAGTTTAAGTTTTACAAAAAAACATTCTCAACCTTGCTATTCTGGAGGAAAACTCGATGCTACACCTACTCTATATTTTAGCGTTCACCGTTCTGGCATTTATGGCCGTTGGTAATTTAATTCGGAATTTGATTATGTTCAGTTTTGACAGGGAAAGGACTTATTCTAGCAACCAATCATCACCAGGTGGTTTTGGTTATTATGCAGCTAGAAGGCAATATGTTCCCCACCCTGAATTGTTAGACAGTGCTGGTAATATAATTAAAGAACCTTTGTTGGTAATGCGTTCCATTAATGTTGAAGATGCGCGAGAACAGTTAGATGCTCTTTATGAATCTTCCCCTAGTCAGAAAATTGATCATTCAGAAGGAGCTTAATTAATACTCTACCGCATTAAGTATGATTCTAGCGGACAAGATGCCCACACCACAACATTCTTGAGTTGGTAACAACTTATGGAAAGATGAACAGGATTGATCATGTATTTTATCGTCATCCTGTAAATCTTTAAATCCCGTACATCCTGATTCAGACTATTTACGCTTCAATCACTACCCGCAGATTACCGCGTTTTTTCGCAACCCGACAAGCAGTAGTGCTACCAGAACGCTCAAATTCTAAATCCAAAATAGTCCCACCAACACGCAAATTATGTAATGATAAACGATTGATGGATTCTGGTAAAGCCGGGTCAATAATTCGCAAACAATTATTTTGCGCGTCTGGGACTAAATTCACGATCATTTGCAATAATTGAAAGATACTACCTGTAGCCCAAGCCTGGGGTGTACAAGCAACAGGATACTGTACTGGTGCATTATCACCTTTCATTTCATAACCGCAAAATAGTTCTGGTGGTCGTTGATAAGGTTGCTGGGAAGTCATGTCAAATAATCCTTGAAATAATTCCAAAGATTGATCAATTAAACCTAAACTTCTTAATCCCATGGCAATTAAACTATTATCATGAGGCCAAACTGAACCAATGTGATAACCCATGGGATTGTAAGCTGGTGATAAACTACTTAAAGTTCTAATTCCCCAACCATTAAACATATCCGGCGCTCGTAATCTTTCGGCTACACTGTAGGCCTTTTCTGGGAGAAAAATTCCTAAAGATAAACAATGTCCAGGGTTGGAGGTAATACTGTCCACTGGTTTACCTTCTCCGTCTAACGCTAAAGCACAAAAATCTTGATCTTCTATCCAAAAATCTTCATTAAAACGAGTTTTTAAATCTCTAGCTTCTTCTAACCAAATTTCTGCTAAATCTAGCTGTTTTTTCGTTTTTGCAATTTCGGCTAATTTAACTTTAGCAGCATAGACATAGGCTTGAACTTCACATAGAGAAATTGGACCTATGGCTAATTCTCCTTTGAAGTTAACAATACAATCACCAGAATCTTTCCAACCTTGGTTATTTAAACCACGTTTTGACCGCCGATAATAACTAAGATAACCAGTTTTTTGCATATTCCGATCTATCCAATCCATGGCGGCTAAAGCATTCGGCCAAAGTGCTTCCAAGGTTTCTTGGTCATGAGTCCAGACGTAGTATTCAGCATACAACATTAACCACAATGGAGTCGCGTCAATTGTCCCATAATAGGGTGTATGGGGAATTTCTTCACACCGCGCCATTTCTCCTAAACGCAATTCGTGTAAAATTTTTCCTGGTTCTTCTTCCTTCCATTCATCTTCGTTTTTCCCTTGATAATCAGCTAATAACATCAATGTTTCTTTAGCAATTTGGGAATTTAACATCAATGTTTGGGAAGCGGTAATAATAGAATCCCGGCCAAATAACGTTGAAAACCAAGGTACACCCGCAGAAACAGTTTTATATTTACCAAAGGATTGGCGTAATAAGTAAATATCTTGTTCTGCTCTTTCAATAACTCGATTGAAAAGACTTTTATCGGAACTAATGCGGGTAATTTGTTGTACCCAACTTTGCTCCTCCATCATCTCCGAGGCTTTGGCTTGTGCTAAGGTAATAGCTGGATTTACCGTTGAACCACCATTGTTATTAATTAACAAGTTCAAACGATAACCGAGTTTTTGGGTTTCGTGAGAGCCTAATTCTAGCCGCCAAATCGCAGTATAACCTTGAAAATCATCCGGTTGTCGGTGTTGGAATTGAATCCGCGATTCCATAATCGAATTATCTAAACCTTGATAGGCTAGAGTTAGGGATTCTTCTTTTTGGTGTTGAGATTGTACGCAAGGGATTAAGTCAATTTCTGGATTTTTTGGTTCTACTAAACGTAAAATTTGTCCCCGTTTTTCCCGACTATGACCCCGAACTTCAAATAAATCTACAAAATCTGCATCAAAGCTGAGACTTAGTTCAAAATTAATGGTGGTAGTGCTGTAGTTCGCTATTTCTATTTCTTCAAATAGTGCGCCATTGAGAACAATTTCCCGATGTATCCCAATTGTATCAGGTTTTAACTCCTCTGTGATTTTGGGATTTGTACATAAAACCGATAGAGCAAAACCCTTGTCAGTAGTGCTACTCAGTAATACAGGCGATCGCCCATTAATCTGTAATTCTAAACGACTCAAAAACCGAGTATCACGACAAAACAGCCCCATGCTAGAATTACTTTCATCCGGGGAACAACTAGAAATATTCCCCATAGTATCCGTCACCAAAAATAAATCATCATCTTTAACTGTCAGCGTTGGTTGTGGTCTTTCACTGACAACACAAGGCCATTCTGGAATTGGTAATTTTTCTGCGGAAATAAATGTTTTTCCATCTAAAACAATTTTTTCTGATAGTTTGCTTGGTGTAGTCATATTTATTAATTTATCTGATATCATTAGTTGAAGTTACCTGTATAGGTGTAAATTGGTTTAGTTTGATGCGGTTCAATTAAAGGGGAAAATATTAACGTTACAACAATGAATCTCTCTAAATGTATACCTTTTTTTTTAAAAGTCAAGGCTGAAAAATGACTATTTTTCAAGAGTTTCTTCCTTGCTAAACCTTGAGAGATGCTAAAGGTAGAGAATACTTACTCAGACACAAAATCTGATGTAAATTATAAAAAAGCTGGGGAAGGATGCTCACAGCCTCAGAACTATGTAACTAGTTAATTACCTCTACTTAGTTTATAGTTCACCTAATCAAAAACCTATGTGTAATTATAAAGACCAGGAATCTTCTATTATGTCTACAACATCAGAAATTGCAGTGGAATTTCGTAATGTCAGTTTTGAAATTAATCACCGTCCTCTATTATCTAACTTAAATATTAGTATTTATCAAGGAGAAGCCTTAATTTTATTGGGGCGTAGTGGTAGCGGTAAAACCACAACTTTAAAATTAATCAATCATTTACTTTTACCCACCCAAGGGGAAGTTTTAGTAGGTTCAAAATCTACAACTAATTGGGATGCTATCAAATTAAGAAGACGTATCGGTTATGTCATCCAGGAAACAGGGTTATTTCCCCATTTTACCATCGCGGAAAATATCGGACTTGTACCATCTTTAGAAAAATGGCCACTACAAAAAATTCAAAATCGAGTCTATGAAATGTTAAACTTAGTAGGACTAGAACCAGAAAAATTTGCTCAACGTTATCCCCACCAATTATCAGGAGGCCAACGTCAACGGGTGGGAGTTGCTAGGGCTTTAGCAGCAGATCCACCTATCCTATTAATGGATGAACCTTTTGGCGCACTTGATCCTATCACTCGTTTGGAATTACAACAACAATTTCAATATTTACAACAACAATTAGGAAAGACTGTGATTTTTGTCACCCATGATATTCAAGAAGCTTTCTTTTTAGCCTCTAGAATTGGTTTAATGTATGAAGGAAATTTAGTGGAATTAGGAACGAAAAGAGAATTTCTTAGTTCTCAACATCCAGAGGCACAGGCTTTTTTAGCTTGTTTAAATGCGGCAAAAAGTTGGGAACAACTTAACTAAGATTAGCATACAATTAGCATAAAATCATGTTTTTATTTCAATACGGTTCAGAAATTATCCTTCACAGTGGAGAACATTTAATCTTAGTAATCATAGCTATGACAATAGCTATTTCTATCGGGCTTCCTGTGGGCATTTTTATCACTCGTCAACCACAACTAGCTTCTCCTATTCTGGGTTTAGCAAATGCAATTCAAACTATCCCTAGTCTAGCCATCTTTGGTTTTTTAATTTCCGTGCCATTTTTGGGAGGGATTGGTAAAATACCAGCCATATTTGCTTTAACTCTTTATGCTTTACTTCCCATAATTCGTAATACCTATATTGGCATTAATAGCATCAATCCTGCTATTAAAGAAGCTGGAATAGGGATGGGAATGACAGACAAACAGTTATTATTACAAGTAGAAATTCCCTTGGCTTTACCAGTTATTTTAGCAGGGGTGAGAGTAGCCACAGTTATATCTGTAGGAATTGCTACTATTGCTTCTGCTATTGGTGGTGGTGGTTTGGGAGTATTTATTTTTCGGGGTATTTCGATAGTTAATAATGAATTAATTTTAGCCGGAGCAATACCCGCAGCTTTAATTGCTTTGAGTGCAGATTTTGGTTTAGGATTATTAGAAAAAAACCTAACTAAACCAACAGGGAATAAATCAAAGTTGGCGATTATTTTAGGAATAATTACTTTAATTATAGCTGGATTAATTGCATTTAACTATCAACAAAAACCAGCGACGATTATTATCGGTTCAAAAAATTTCACAGAACAAATTATTTTAGGAGAATTATTAGCACAACAAATAGAAAATCATACTCAGCTAAAAGTAGATCGTCGTTTTAATTTAGGAGGAACATTTATTTGTCATGAAGCAGTTAAAGCGGGAAAAATAGCCGGGTATGTAGAATATACGGGTACAGCATTCACAGCAATTTTAAAGCAAAAACCGATTAATAATCCTGAAACTGTTTATGAAAAAATCAAAGAATACTATGATAATAATTTGAAATTAACAGTGATGAAACCTTTAGGATTTGAAAATACCTATGCTTTAATTATTCGCGGTGAAGATGCAAAAAAATGGCAAGTTAAAACCCTTTCTGATATTGCTAAATATACTTCACAACTGAACGCAGGATTTGGTTATGAATTTATTGATAGAGAAGATGGTTATCGGGGGTTAGCAAAAACATACAACTTCAATTTTACCAAATCTCCTCAACAAATGGAATTAGGATTAATGTATAAATCTTTAAAAGCGAAAAAAGTAGACATTATAGCAGGGAATTCTACAGACGGTTTAATTCCATTTTTAAACTTGGTGATCCTAGAAGATGATAAAAAATATTTTCCACCTTATGAAGCTGTACCTGTTTTTAATGAGGAGATTCTGCAAAAATATCCAGAATTAAGAGATACCATTAATCAATTAGGAGGTAAAATTTCTACAACTGAAATCCAAAAGATGAATTATCAAGTAGATAATCAATCTCAACCAGTGGAAAAAGTTGTTAGTGAGTGGTTAAAATCTCAACAATTGTAATTTTCAGATGTTTGATTCTCAAAAATATAAAATTTTTGATCAGGTTTTCTCGGCAATTTCAATAAATTTTTTGCTTTGTTCAATCAAAATTCTCACATCTTCCTCACTCAACTCAAGGGTATCATCAATTAAGCTTTCTTTAGCTTTTTTTATAAATTTTTTCTCCTCCGATATCATAGAAAAATACCTTCTTTTTTGACATTATAATTAAAGGGAGTATTTTCATTTTCAAACTTTGCTGAAGAGATAAAGTGACGAGAAATAACAACATCGTTTTTTAGACAAATGTTTGAGATTATTTGACTAGTTTTATCAATTTCATGATAGGGATTAATCTCTGATTTCAGAACAACCAGAATATCAATATCAGAAAATTCTTGAGCGTCTTCCCTCGCTTGAGAACCATATAAAATAATTGCTTCCAGTTGGTTTTGATAAAGTTCTTGCAAAGCTTGTTTAACTTCTTGTAATATCAAATTAAGCTGTGATTTGTTCATTGCTTAAATCATCCCTTATAGTTAAGATTTTTGGTGTTTGTTCGTAAGTATTTAGCAACCAGCTATCAGCTTTACATATTGAAATTCAAAAAAACATAAATAGTGTATAAATTTATTCATAAATTGATGCCAATGATGATAAATAGCTGATAGATTCTATTATAGCAGTGCTGAATAGTATATGAATTATCAAGTAAATATTCAACCTCGTCCTGTGGAAAAAGTTATCAGGGAGTTGTTAAAATATCAAAAATTATTGCTTATCTTAACTAAAAAGTAAAAGCAATGCTAAAATAGAAGAAATATTTAACAGTGTAAAAAAATGAATGCCTATCAAACTTATTTAACCATTGATAATTCTCAACAGGTAGTTCTCTCTAATTTACCTTTTGCAGTAGGAACAAAAGTAGAAATCAAGATTCAGGTAGTTGATGAAAAAAGATTAGCAGCAGCTAATCAATTGCAGTCTTTATTCAAGGAAATTCAATCTTTACCTTCTTCCCAAGAAATCACAGAAGAAGAAATTAGTGAAGAAATTGATGCTTACCGGAGAGCAGAATGAGGGTTATTATAGATACGAATATTCTCATATCGGCTGCTTTAAAGAATAGAGTTCCTGAACAAGTAGTTTTATTTGTTGCCTGTAATTTAGAGTATACTTGGTTAGTGTCAGAAGAAATTCTTGAAGAGTATCAATCAGTATTAAATAGGGAAAAGTTAAACATTAATTTAGATAAACGAAATCTTTTTCTAAAATGTATAAAAGATGTTACCACGTTAATTAGAACTGATAATACTATTGAGTTTAAAAGAGATAGAAAAGATGCCAAGTTTCTTAGCTGTGCTATAGCAGCTAAAGCTGATTTACTAATTACTGGAGATAAAGATTTTAGCGAGGCACAGACACTAATTGAGACTAAAATTATCTCAGTTTCTCAGTTTAAAGAAGCATATTTATCTTGATGGAAATTTAAGTTAAATTAGAGGATGTTGGAAAAGTTTTCGGCGAATATAATATGGCTTACGCCACGCTGCGCTATCGCTACTACACAAGCGAAGTCCACCTTCGTGGACTATTATATAGATAATTTATCCGTGATGTTCATGAGTTGTCAAACTATCAATTTTGACAACTGAAATTTTCCTTATTTACCATCCCCAAGTACCGGGTTCACCTTTAAATGGTCCAACAATATCACTAGTTATCCATCCTCCATAAAAATTACCAGCTTGAGGTATAACTAACTCATCATTAACATAACAAGCATCCATTAAACCAGGGTAAAAACTATAATATTCCTGAATTGATTGAAAATTAGGACTAGGTTGAATATATTTCCAAGCAGCATTATGAATATACTTGTCTCCCACAGAAACATCATAATATTCACAGACACCTTTCCATTCACAATAACTTTTTTTAGGTGTCTCTATTAAATATTCTAACTTAATATCTTCAGCAGGAATATAATAACCTGGTGGATGACTAGTTTCTAAAACTCTTTTTCCTTTGGTTGTTTCTGCTAAAACAATCCCATTACAAATAACTTTGAGATGTTTGTCGGTATCTTGTAAAATTGCTGGACGGGGATAGTCCCAAACAGATTCTTGGCCAGGTTGTGGAGTAATAGGTTGTGGTTTCATGATTTATGACCTCTAAGTTCCTTGGGAATAAACACTTAATTTATTTTATCTCGTTGAACAATGACAATTATCAGCATTCAGAACTTTATAAGTATAAGTATTTTTCATCCTGATTTCTCAATCCTGAATGCTGAAAAGAAAAGTTATTCAACTTGACACAAAATCAAGCCAAACCAGCCTTTTTCATCTGTCCAAGTTTTCACAGTATTTAATCCCTTACTTTGTAATTGTTTTTCCATAGTTACTAAATCAAACTTCCGGGAAATCTCTGTTAATATACTTTCTCCCTCTGCAAAATGCACCTTTAAATCCAATATTTGTAAATTAACCCAATGGCTTTTTTGACAATGTAAATACATTTCAATTTGATGATCAACGTGATTATAAATTGCTTCATGTCTAAACAAATTGATATCAAAATTACTTTGAAAACGCCAATTCAAATGAGAAAGCATATTCAAATTAAAAGCAGCAGTCACTTCTTGACTATCATTATAAGCAGCTTCTAGAATATCTTGGGGTTTTTGTAAATCAATACCCAATAAAAAATAATCTCCCGGTTGTAAAGTGCGAGAAACTTGATTTAAGAAAATATCACATTCTTCCGGGTTAAAATTCCCTAAAGAACTTCCCAAGAAAAATAACATCCGTGATTGTAAATAATTCGATTCTAGATGAACTAACGCTTGTTCATAAGTTCCTAATAAACCATGAATAGAGAAATCAGGATACTTTTCTTGTAACTGTAAAACACTAGTTTTTAGAATACCTCCGCTGACATCAATAGGTAGATATCTACAAGAGTTAGCAATCTTTTGATAAGCAGTTAATAAAGCTTGAGTTTTTGTAGAACTACCACTACCTAATTCTATCAACTCACAACAATTTGTAATTTCTGCAATTTCATCAGCATATTGTTGTAAAATCCAGGCTTCTGTACGAGTCGGATAATATTCTGGTAACTCACAAATCTTTTCAAATAATAGAGAACCAGGATCATCATAAAAATATTTGGGGGGTAAATTTTTCGGTTTTTCAGTTAACCCCTTAATGACATCTTTACCATCAATACTTAGCTCTTGATAATGATGATCTAAAACTGTTAAAGGTTGTGTAATCATTTGCTAAATCCTCTCTGTTTACTTTGTGACTCTGGGTGAAAAAAAAGATATTTATTTGATATTTATTTAATCCAGTTATTTAATCCAAACTGGCAGCAATTCTAAAACCGACGTGCTGATAAAAAAACGGACGAAACCAGTTACGATAACAAGGTAAAGCCATTGTACCATTCGTTGCCCAAGAACCACCCAACATCATAAAATGTTTATTATCAAAAAATGGTGCAGATTGATCTGGATAAAGATCATGGGTTTTAAATCCTGGTAAGGGGTAGAATGTACTAGACAACCATTCCCAAACATTACCCCGTAAGTCAGAAATACCAGATTGATTATTTTCTGAAAACATTCCTACAGGAGTTGGGGAAATAAATTGTAAGTTCAGATTGTAGTTATTTGATAACCGATAATCTTCAGATATTTTCAGAGCTTGATTCCATTCTGCTTCTGTCATTAACCGAGTATTCTTACCTTTCCACTGACAATAAGCCATTGCTTCATAATGGTTAACTTCTACAGGCCAATCTAAAGGTAAATCTATTTCATCAAATGTAGCACGATAACGATAGTTATTTTCTTGGGCTATCCAAAACTTAGGATATTCTACATTGTAGAGTTGTTTCCATGTCCAAGATTCAGCATTCCAGTAATTAGAATTGTTGTAACCACCTGCTTGAACAAATTCTAAAAATTCTCCATTTGTAATTAGATATTGACTAGCTAAAAATGGTTTGACTTCAACTTCTAAATTACCATATTCACTATCCCACCCAAAAGTTAAATCATCTTCATTCTTTCCTAATTTGACGACACCACCGGGAATTTCTCGCATTTGATTATCAGGAATTTCTCCATTACTAGGTGCATAATTCCATCCTTGGGGACGTTGTAATTTATCAACTGGTAGTTGACGCAACAGCATGGAAGAGGTTTCCAAATGAATGCGACTATGTTCTATTCCCATTAATAAAGCCCAAATAGGATGTTGTTGATCAATGGGTAAATTTAGGGTAGTGTTGTTAATGATTGCTGTAATTTCTGACCTAGCTTTGTTTCGATATTCCCAGACTTTTTCAACATCAGGCCAGTTAAATCCTTGAATAGCTACCTCTAGTTCTGCTGGTGTTTCTGGATCAACGCCAATTTCAAATAGATTTTCATATTGGGGATTAATCCGATTTTTTAATAAACCGACCTGAATTAATTTATTGATATAAAAAACAGCGGAATGGCCAAGATAGAAAATTAATTTATTTCTTAAAGGATCGGGATTTAGATAAAAGGTTTCTTCCTTAATTACACTTTTCATTAAGGTTTCTTCCATTTCCCAGGAATTTTCAAAATAGTTAAGTAGGATTGTGGAACTACAATTATCGAGTTGGGGAATATGGGCATCTGTCATTTTTTTGGTCTGGTGAATTGTTGGTATGATCTCAATTAATTAAGTTTATCTGAAATTATGTTAACATAATTATCTTCTATTTTATTCTCAATATATAGATAATTTTGTAAAATATGGATATACAACAATTTCCTCAATTGATGATCAACGGTATTGCTGTAGGTAGCATTATTGCCTTAGCAGCCGTCGGACTGACTCTAACCTACGGTATTTTACGGTTATCTAATTTTGCCCATGGTGATTTTCTCACTTTGGGTGCTTATCTAACCCTCATGACCAATAGTACAGGTGTAAATATTTGGCTGTCAATGATTTTAGCAGCCTTGGGAACAGTAGGAGGAATGTTACTAGCAGAAAAATTACTTTGGTCAAAAATGCGGTCTATCCGTGCTACTTCCACAAGTCTGATCATTATCTCCATTGGGCTGGCTTTATTCCTCCGCAACGGCATTATTTTTATCTGGGGAGGTAAAAACCAAAATTATAATCTACCCGTCATATCAGCTTTAGAATTTGGTACATTAAGAGTACCGCAAAATCAATTATTGGTACTGGGATTAGCTATTTTGGCTATTTTATCCCTTCACTACCTACTACAAAATACCAAAGTTGGTAAAGCCATGCGGGCAGTGGCCGACGATTTAGATTTGGCTAGAGTATCGGGTATTAATGTTGATAGAGTAATTCTTTGGACTTGGGTAATTGCTGGTACGTTCACTTCCTTGGGAGGTAGTATGTACGGGCTAATTACAGCCGTGCGTCCAAATATGGGTTGGTTTTTAATCCTACCCCTATTCGCTTCTGTAATTTTGGGTGGAATTGGCAATCCTTACGGAGCGATCGCCGCAGCCTTTATAATTGGTATTGCCCAAGAAGTTAGCACCCCTTGGCTAGGTTCACAGTATAAACAAGGTGTAGCCCTATTAATCATGATTTTGGTGCTGCTCATTCGTCCCAAGGGTTTATTCAAAGGCACGATTTAAGCAGCACCAGCCTACTTCTAACTATTCAATAATGTGGAAGTAGTAAGCTGCTACCAAAAAGTTAACAGCCAAAAGTAATAAAGCCCAACCAGTACGGAAAACGTAGGAAGGTTTAGCAGCGGGTTTGCTTTTAGCGGTCATAAGCGGTTCTCCTAATTTCGTGACTTTTTAAGAAATAGCAAACTCACGCGCCAATTTTGCAAATTCTTTAAAAATATTTTTGTAAGGTTGGTCAGTGGTCAGTGGTCAGTTGACAGTTGACAGTTGACAGTTGACAGTGGTCAGTTGACAGTTGACAGTTGACAGTTGACAGTGGTCAGTTGACAGTTGACAGTTGACAGTTGACAGTTGACAGTTGACAGTTGACAGTTGACAGTTGACAGTGGTCGGTAGGAAAAATCTTCTCCTCTGCACCCCTGTTCCCTGTTCCCTGTTCCCTGTTCCCTGTTCCCTGTAACCTGTTCCCTGTTCCCTGTAACCTGTAACCTGTCCCCTGTAACCTGTCCCCTGTAACCTGTCCCCTGTTCCCTGTTCCCTGTTCCCTGTTCCCTGTTCCCTGTTCCCTTATTCCTCCCCAGCGTGGTAGGAACTGCGAACCAACGGACTCGAACGGACATGATTAAAACCCATATCCTTGGCTATATCACCTAATTCTGTAAATTCCTCCGGTGTCCAATATTTTTGGACCGGGAGATGATCTAAAGAAGGACGCATATATTGACCAATGGTTAAGCGATCGCACTTTACAGAGCGCAAATCCGCCATTGTCTCAATTAATTCATCTATTGTTTCTCCGTGACCCACCATCACACCCGACTTCGTAGGCATCTGATCATTAAATTCTTTAACTGTTGCTAATACAGCCAAGGAGCGGTCATATTTTGCCCCTCGGCGCACGGTTGGGGTTAACCTGCGGACTGTTTCCACATTATGGTTAAAACAAGCTGGTTCAGCTTGAATAATCACCTCTAGGCTGTGACGTTGGCCAGCTAGACCTCCACTACCCCAAAAATCCGATGTTAACACTTCAATCTGAGTTGCTGGGTTCAGGTCGCGGATAGTCTCCATTGTCTTGACAAAATGACCCGCTCCCCCATCAGCTAAATCATCACGGGCTACAGCAGTTAACACCACATACCGCAATCCTAAAAGCTGTACTGATTCTGCTACTTTTTGGGGTTCTTGCTCATCCAAAGCCATGGGGGCATGACCTTTATCTACTTGACAAAAAGCACAAGACCGGGTACAGGTCGGACCCATTAATAAAAAGGTAGCTGTTTTTTGGGCATAGCATTCACCCCGATTTGGACAACGCCCCTCTTCACAAATTGTGTGAATTTGACGCTGCTTAATGATCCGCTGGACGGTAGACATTTCACTAGCTTTGCCCAGAGGACGACGCAACCAGCTAGGCATGGTTATAATTTCCGACTTGATATCAACCTTTTGCTTTTGTGAATAATTCATTTATTTTATCTTGCTACTTAAAACTAAAAACACAATTTATATATATCAGTCATCAGTGGGTTTTGAACTGATTTTTTTGAACAAACCACAGAGTACACAGATTATTATATATAGCAGCAATTAACAAAAAAAATGGGTAATTGGGTCTTGAAGATTAGTTTTATTCCCAATTACCCATTACCAATTACTTACAAATAACCTAAAATTGCTGTGGCTCTTGGTTGGTAATAACACTGACTTGTGTACTGACAGCCTTTGCTGCTTGTAACATAGGAGTGTTAGTAACAGAATTGTTAGCCAAAGTAAACAAGGGATTGGATAAAATTCCAGAGATAGTAGTAGCTATCAAAGTTACTATCAAACCCACTTGTAAAGGTCTAAGCCCTGGTAAATCCCAACGCACCTGGGGGTAGTTTTTAACTACTTCGGACATTTCTTGAGGTTCTTTGACCACCATCATCTTAACTACACGAATGTAGTAATAGATAGAAACCACACTAGTAATTAAACCGAGCAGAACTAACCAGTAAAGACCAGCTTGCCAACCTGCCCAAAATAGGTAAATTTTCCCGAAAAATCCGGCTAATGGGGGAATACCACCCAAAGACAAGAGGGAAATACTCAAACCCAGTGTGAGGAGAGGGTCTTTTTGATACAAACCAGAGTATTCAGCAATTTGGTCTGTTCCCGTGCGGAGAGAGAATAATACCACACAAGTAAAGCCGCACAGGTTCATAAACAGGTATACCAATAGATAGAAAATCATACTGGAATAACCGGCATCAGTTCCCGCAATTAAGCCAATCATCACAAACCCAGCTTGGGCAATAGATGAATAAGCTAACATCCGTTTCATGCTAGTTTGGGCTAGGGCGACAACGTTACCCAATACCATACTTAGGACAGCTAAAGCGGTAAAAACAAATCTCCACTCATCAGCTACAATTGGGAAGACAGTGGTTAATAAGCGGATAGCCAGAGCAAACCCGGCTGCTTTAGAACCGACGGATAAAAAAGCGATTACAGGGGTGGGTGCGCCTTCATAAACGTCTGGTGTCCATTGGTGAAAAGGTGCAGCGGAAATTTTAAAGCCAATACCCGCAATTACGAAAACTAAAGCAATTACTAAACCTAGAGATTGACCAACATTCGCTGTGGCAATACCCTGAGCGATCGCACTTAATTCCGTTTGTCCACCAGATAAACCATACAAGAGGGAGACACCATACAAAAATACTGCTGTACTAGAAGCACCAATTAACAGGTATTTCAACGCTGCTTCATTGGAACGGGAATCACGTTTTGTATAACCTGTCAACAAATAAGAGGAAATACTCAGGGCTTCTAGAGAGATGAAAATCATCACCAACTCATTAGCGCCGGATAAAAACATTCCTCCCAAAGTCGCAGTCATCAAAATAGCGATAAATTCGGCTAAAGCCGTACCACTTTGTTCGACATAGCGAATTGACATTAATATTGTCACCAACGCCGATAGAGCGATGATACCACGAAAGACAATACTCAGGTCATCACCATTAAAACTACCAGTAAAAGCAATGGGGGTAGTTGTATCCCATTGAAAGTATAGAGCGATTATTGCCGCTGTTAAACCGAGCGTAGCTAGATATCCTATCCAGCGAGCAGAGCTACGCCCCAAAATCAAATCAACAATCAAAACCCCCAGAAGGGTAATCATGACGATTCCCTCTGGTAAAATCGTTCCCGCATTTAACTGGGATGCAAAATTAGCAAAATCCATGAGATGTATAGGTTTTAGCGATTAGCTGACACAAGTTTATTCTATCTATAGTTTTTAACTAAAATTGCATTGATCTTTCTATCTTTAACAGTTGATAATTCTTATATTTGATTTTAGCTAACCGGATATTCCTGTAAGCATAGCTTAAAGCACTTTATCTGCCAGCCTTTAAAACTTGTTCAGCTGTCAGTTGGAAATTTGGGAATGTCGGGGAAGTAATGGGTTGATTGCCTCGAATTTGCTGAATTTCATACTCTCCTTTGACTAACGTACAAATGGAAAGGGTAGGTTGTTTCGGTTTCCCAATATGTCGAGTCCCACCTAGACCCGCATAATCCGCAATCCAATATTCAGGAATACCTAGAATTGCGTAGTCTTCGACTTTACGCGCATAATCGTTTTGCCAGTTGCTACTAACTACTTCCATCACAAATTTAATCGAACTGCCCAGCGTGAGGATTGATTGGTCATTCCAAAGTAGTTCTTTCGCAAGTTCATTGCGATCAATAACCATAACATCAGGTCGAAATGCTGTCATACCCAAGTTAGAAGGACGTAGTAATCCTCGCTGAAGGACAAACCAATTTAAACCTATTGCATCAATTTGGGCGCAAATTTTTGTGGTAGTAAAAGCTGAAACTTCTTCATGGTAGCCCGTTGGTTCTAAATCAAACACCTCTCCATCAATCAATTCGTAGCGGTTACTGTCACCATAACGGACGATAAAATCGCCAAAACTTAGTAACTGCTGTTGTCTTGGTATTTCGGTTGCAATGGTCATAGGTCAACTTAGCCCCATCAATATCATCACTCTAGCATTTTCGCTAAATCCATGCACTCCGAATTAAAAAGGCTAACGTAAAGTTCACCTTGATAATAAGAGCAGATGGCGATCGCCCTAAATTTTTCAAAAAAACAGTAACAGTAAGATGTATGATGTTAATTAATTTTGGCAGGAAATATTGTTTGGTGGAAATGTTGGGTTTCCTTTCGTCAACCCAACCTACAAGATCGGCGATTGCACTAAAGTAAACTGGGGATATTTTCGGATTTTTAGTCATCTTTAGATGACTTTTGCTATTAGACAGGGAATTCATTCCCTGGCGGTTTGTGGATTTTGCGTAAGACAGCTATAACAGTTTAAGCAATCAAACTGAAGTTACTACTAGTGAGGGTGATATCAGGATTACCTAAACGGGCAAATTCAAACACTGTTCCCGTACCCAAAATACTGCCATCTTGGTTATAGAATAGACTTCCCGTACCTTGACTAAACACAATACGAGCGTTACTAGCATTGACAAATTCATCACCACCGACAACTTCAAAGTCAGTTAAAGCCTGTCCTGGAAGGTTAGTAATGGCATTAAATGTAGCTTTACTTAATACAATCTGGTCTAGTCCCGCTTCAAATTCACTAATGTAATCAACGCCTAAACTGGTACTAAAAACACTATCGCTTTGAAACAGATATTGATCATTACCAACTCCTCCCGTCAAGATATCATCACCAAGTCCTCCCCAGAGACTATCATTACCGGTGCCACCGTTGAGAATATCATTACCTGCTCCTCCCCAGAGGGTATCATCTCCTCCTAACCCTTGCAGTTGATCATTGCCACTACCGCCATTTAAGGTATTATTTAGAGCATTACCTGTGAGACGGTCATTTCCTGTACCACCTGTGGCATTTTCGATGACGTTATTAGCAGAGAGAATCAGTTTAAGATTACTATTGACCGTTTGTGAAGTTGCAACACCCAAATTCACATTTACAGCAGCAGTCGTCCCCGTCAAGTCAAGATTATCAATACCCCCTGTGGTCGTTTCTGTAATTGTGTCCGTTCCTAAAGCTGTATTTGCTAGGAAACGATAGGTATCATTTCCATTAAGACCGGTCAGAGTATTGTTGGCACTATTACCTTGGATAACGTTATCCCCGGCATTACCTGTACCGTTGATAGCCGCTGTTCCGGTTAAAGTCAAGTTTTCCACACCACTGGGCAGAGTAGTAGTCACAGAAGCGCTGAGGGTATCGGTGATAGTTGTGGTAGCCGTTCTGGCAGCGCCAGGGGTAGCATTGGTGGCGGTAGTCAAGTTGAGAGTAAAGGTCTCATTAGCTTCATTCAGGGAATCATTGAGAATAGGAATATTGATCACTTGACTGGTAACACCAGGGTTAAAGGTGAGAGTTCCGCTGGTGCTGGTATAGTCTGATCCTGCTATGGCTGTACCGTTAGCAGTGGCATATTGAACGGTAATGGCTTGAGTGCTGGCGTTGGAGAGAGTAACGGTATAAGTAACGTTTTGAGGGTTGGTGTTACCTTCAACTATGGTCTTGTTAGCACTGAGGTTAAGATTAGGTAATAAGTCATCATTAGTAATAGTTCCTGTGACGGCTGTGGTTGTACCAATGGTGTAACCTGTTCCTGTTGCTAATGTTAAAGCCACAGTTTCATCACTTTCAAAAATTGTATCTGCTGTGGGGTCTATGGTTAAAGTGGCTGTACTTGCACCCGCAGCAAAGGTAATAGTTTTACCTGTTCCGGGTGTTGCACCTGTATAGTCGGTACTGTTAGCTGTTCCAGTGATGCCATAGTTGACGGTTAAGGCATTGGTTGTACTACCTGTGCGGGTGAAAGTGTAAATTAGATTGGTTGTACCGTCTTCACTAACACTGGTGGGGGATACTGCTAGGGTAATGGAAGAAATCAATCCCGTCTGGTAATGACTTTGAATTTGGGTAGGCGTTAAGGCATAATCATAAATAGCAACTTCGTCAATGAGTCCATCAAACCATTGAGGATCATCTGCATTATGTCTACCAATTCTAAAGTTACTACCATCTAAGGATGGTTGCGTATATGTCTGTGAACCAATAAATTGTCCATTTATATACAATTCAACTTTACCAGATGTAAATATAGAAACTGCATGATACCAAGTATTTGGTTGAACAACAAAAAGTGAATCATAATATCCATTATGGTATTGGATATCTAGGGTATTATCCTTATTCCAATATCCTAAAATAAGAGATTGACCAGATTGAGACCAAGTATCACTATCAACAATAGAATGTTCTCCTGTAGTGACATCTGCTTGAAACCACGCTTCAATTGTTAGCGGTTGTGAGTTAGAATCTAAAGGCGTATCAACGTAATCATCAGTTCCATCAAAATTAGCAGAACTACCACTGTTAATGCCGCTAGTTTTTCCTAACTCAACTGCTCCAAAATAAGTCCCGTTATATCCGTTACCAGAAGAATCATAAACGGTTGTTCCTGAAGTTTCATCTAGTCGCCAATAAGCGAGAGGAACATCTGCTAAAACTGTACTTATATAAGAGCCAACTGGGGCATCATTGTCCATAATTCGGAGAACAGCAGTGCTTTGAGTTCCTAATGTAGCTCCTCCAGTTGGATTTGTTAGAGTTAAATTAACAGTTTCATTACCTTCTAAGAGACTGTCATCAACAATGGGAATGGCAACAGTTTTAGTAATTTCTCCATCAGCAAATGAAATAGTAATCGGGGTGTTATTATAATCAGAAGGTGCTATTGCAGTTCCATTTGTTAGGTTAAGGGTTGCACTGACTGCTCCAATACTTCCCCCAGTACGAGTCACGGTAACAGCAGTTACAGGTGTACCATTTTCATTAACGCTGTAGGTTGCTGCACTAAAGGCTATAGTTCCCGAATTCTGCTCAACAGCAACTACCTGCCCATTTACCGTAATCGTCGCGTGATCATCCTCAGCCTTCAAAGCCTGTAAAGTCTGAGTATCCAGACTGTTACCCTGTACCAAAGCGGCAAAAATCGCCCCTTCATCTCCGGCACTATCACTGAGATTAATTTGAGCATCAATAAAATGCCCAATTTCCTCTAACAAAACTGCACTAATAGCTTCTGCTGTAGAAGTTGCGAGAAAATTAGCTGATAAATAAATCTGATTATTGCTACTGGCATAAGCCCCATTGGCATTGCCAAGAATGCTACTATCTAAAATCTCAATTTGCGGAAGTTGACTAAAATCACCAGATAGCCACTGTAAACGCAGAATTTCCGCACCGCTACGGTTGTATTGTGTCCCAAAAGCCGTATCAAATAAATTCCAGAAGTTGTCTAAATCGACAAAGGTGCTGAGTTGGTTATATGTCAGCGTCAGGGCAGAGTTGAGCAAGGTATTCATGGATTTGATGATTTATTCCTATGGAAATAATGTGACACAAATACTTACAACTGTCAATCTCTATATTCATACTACAAATTATAATCAAGTTGTAAGCTACTATGCACCTCAAGTTTATCATCCTAAAATAGTTAAAATCTTGTGGGGTGGGCATCTTGCCCGCCAGATTTATACAAATTAAATGCAGTACAGCTTAATACTTATTGAAGTAGTCGTGCAAAATAAATTGAACGAACATTTTAAAAATCCCTAAACCAATCAATTTTGGAGGAGCAAACCCCCCAAAGTTGATAGTTCCCGGTAAACTACTATAATCAGTGCTGTTGGTAGCAGATCACCTTTTTGAGTCTAAACTAACACTTGTGCTTTTTCCTCTTCCAGCTTTACCTGAGCCTCTGCTTTCAGAAACTCAGCCACTTGTGCCTCAATTTCGTCGCGCACAATTTGACGATATTCCAAGAAATGCTCAATTTGAGCGCAAACAGATAAATAGCTACTGATACCACCAGGATTATGCTTGTACATACTCCAAAGATTACGCCAGAATTGCCAACGGGTATTACGTAACACACCTTGTCGCCAGCAAATAGTTAATAACGCCCGCAATACCTTCCAATTCAAGGGTTTTTTTGCACCCTTGCCCTTTTTTGGGTAAGTAGCTTCACCTAAAATGCGGTAGTGACGGTAAGCACGATCTAAAAATCGTGATGGTTCGTATAATTCCCAAAATGCTTCTACATATTCACTAGCAATTTCTGCTAAAGGCCTTGTAGGGACAAAATTCATCAACGTAGTTTGATTAATATTTGCAGATTTACTGCGGAGTCGGTTTTCCTTTGCTAATCTATGCCATAATGCAGTATCAGGAAGGGCTTGAAGCATACTAAATAAAGCAGTGGGAATTGATGTCTGCTCTACAAATTTGACAATTCTCGCCCCAGCCCCCGACTTTTCACCATCAAAACCAATAATAAAACCTGCCATAACTCGCAGTCCAGATCGCGTAATCTTATATACTGCTTCACTCAATGAATCCCGCGTATTTTGAAATTTTTGAGTAAAAGCGAGGCTTTCTTCGTCAGGAGTTTCAATACCCAAGAACACAGACCCGAAATTACACCTGACCATGGCATCCATCAGTTCTTGATCTTGGGCTAAATCCACGGAAGCCTCTGTCGCAAAGGAGAAAGGATACTCATGTGCAACCATCCAAGGTTGTAGTTCTTTTAAGAATAATTTAACGTTGCGTTTATTACCAATAAAGTTATCATCTACCATGAAAATACTGCGTCGCCAACCCAATTCATAAAGATAATCAAGTTCGGCGAGGAGTTGCGCTGGTGACTTGGTGCGAGGTTTGCGACCATAGAGAACAATAATATCACAAAATTCACACTGGAAGGGACAACCACGGGAAAATTGTACTGACATTTCCGCATAAGCATCAAATTCTAGCAAATCAAAGCGCGGAATGGGAGTGTTTGTGACATCTGGTTTTTCACCACCTGAGCGGAATATGCCCGAAGATTCACCACGGCTAATTGCATCTATAAATAATGGTAAGGTAATTTCTCCTTCATCCAAAATTAAATAATCTGCACCCACATCTGTGACTTCTTGGGGTAAAGCTGTTGGATAGGGTCCACCCACCGCTACACGCTTACCGCGCCCTTTTGCTTCTTGAATCTGTGCCAGTAAATCCTCTTTTTGGACAATCATTGCTGATAAAATCACTAAATCAGCCCAAGCCCATTCTGCTGCTGTAATTTGGCGAATATTCCGGTCTACTAGCTTAAAATTCCACTCTTGGGGTAAAATGGCGGCCACTGTCACCAAACCCAAAGGTGGTAACATGGCTTTGCGGTCTAGTAAAGCTAGTGTTTTTTCAAAAGACCAAAAACTTTTCGGAAACAGTGGATATATTAGTAAAACATTCATGATATTAATTGTCAACCCTGAATTTTGCTTGTAGTTTGATTTTAAACAAAGACTGAAGATAGGAAATATTGTTCACAAGAAAATCCCCGAAAGACACGGAAGCCAATTGGCTTTAGACGGTGGAGGAAGTGCCAACGGCGAATTTATTCGCCGAGCATAAGATATAATTGAACCGCAAGTAAGAACAACCATACTCTAAATTACTGCTTCTACTTTTTCGGCTGCTTGTTCTTTAACGAGTATATAGGGTTTTTCCGCACCTTGGGCTAAATACGCAGCTAATTGACTTTCGATTTCGTCGCGGACAATTTGCCGGTATTCCATAAAATGCTCAATGTGGGCGCAGGTGGAAACGTATTGTTCAACCACTTTCGGGTTATGCTTGAGAATACTAAAGAAGTGATGCCAGAATTTCCAGCGAGTTTGTCGTTTAAATCCTTGTCGCCAAATTACAATTAGTAAGGCTCTGACAACTACCCATTCTGGCATTTTTGCTGGTACTGTGTATTTAGCTGAACCTAACATCATAAAACAGCGATAGGTGCGGTCTAAATAGGCAACTGGGTCATATAAAGCACAGAAAGCCTCCACATATTCCCTAGCTAATTCTTCTAAAGGACGGGTAGGAATGAAGTTCATCAATGTGGTTTGATTGATGTTCCCATCTTGATTTTCCCGTAATCTTCCTTCTTTTTTCAACCGATGCCACAATGCAGTGTTGGGTAATGCTTGTAACATAGCAAAGGTTGTAGAAGGGATGGCTGCTAATTCAGCGAAGCGGACAATGCGATCGCCTGCACCGGACTTTTCACCATCAAAGCCAATAATAAACCCAGCCATGGGTCGCAAACCTGCTTTAATAATAGTTTCTACAGATTCAGCTAAGGAACTGCGAGTATTTTGGAACTTCTTAGTTAGTTGTAAACTATCTTCATCTGGGGTTTCAATGCCCAAAAATACTGCTTTAAAACCACAATCTACCATCAATTCCATCATTTCGGCATCTTGTGCCAAATCAATGGAAGCTTCTGTGTCAAAATTGAAAGGATATTGATGTTGTTCCATCCAAACTTTTAACTCTTTGAGCAACAATTTTACATTACGTTTGTTGCCAATAAAGTTATCATCTACCATGAAAACACCCCGCCGCCAACCCAACTCATAGAGATAATCTAACTCGGCTAAAAGTTGTGCAGGGGTTTTAGTTCTCGGTTTGCGTCCATATAAAACAATGATGTCGCAAAATTCGCACTGGAAGGGACAACCCCGGGAAAACTGCACCGACATCATATCATAGGCGCTGAAATCTAATAAATCAAAACGGGGAATGGGTGTAGTTGTGACATCAGGCTTTTCTGTAGCCCGGAAAACTCCAGATTTTTCTCCCCGTTGTACCGCTTCCACAAACATGGGTAAAGTAATTTCTCCCTCGTCGAGAATGAGGAAATCTGCCCCTGCTGCTTCCACTTCATGGGGTGTGGAGGTGGGATAAGGACCACCCAAAGCTACCAACTTACCGCGTTTTTTCGCTTCTCGAATTTGTGCCAATAAGTCTTGTTTTTGAACAATCATGGCAGAAAAAATCACCATATCTGCCCATGCCCACTCTTCCTCTGTGGCAGCGCGAATGTTACGATCTACAAGTTTAAATTCCCATTCTTGGGGTAAAATTGCCGCTACCGTTACTAAACCCAAAGGTGGTAATAACACCTTTCTATCAACCAGCGCCAGAATTTTCTCATAAGACCAAAAGGTTTTTGGAAATATTGGATAAACTAGCAAAACACGCATAGTATCACCCCTCACGATTTATTTGTGATCTAACTGTAACTAAAATTCAGACTAATTGACTTTTTTCTCAGTTTGTCCGTTGTATGTGAGAATGTCAGAATCAGGATGTCCAGGATTTAAGGATTTACAGGATTTAAGGATGAACAGGATGAAGACTGGAATTTCATCACTAATTACGCATTATATTTTATACAGGTTGCGACTTAATAATTAGCAACTTGGGTTAATATAATTTCTATGGATAGTACAAGTTCTGTTGTATGTGAGAATAGGTAAAGAATTTTTATAGTTCAGGAGTTCCACCGTGCTGGCTCAATTAGATCGTATTACTATTAATCCTAATGTTTGCCTTGGACAACCAACAATTCGAGGGATGCGGATTACTGTGGGCTTTGTGTTGAAATTACTGGCTAGTAACCTTTCGGTTCAGGAAGTTTTAGCGGCTTATCCAGAATTAGAGGATGAAGATATCCGACAGGCGCTTAACTACGCAGCTTGGACTGTTTAAAGTTATAATTGAATTTACCAAATATTTCAATTAAATAGAATTATGTTGAGAATTTCTGTATTTCTTGATGGTGCAAATTTCTTTTTCATGCAAAAGAACGCACTATGTTGGAAGGTAGATCCTAAAAAGATTCTTGATTATATTGAGACAGAAGGTAATATTGTTGATGCCTTTTATTATATTGGACATGACACACCGCCTGAAGCAAAACAACAGTCATATTTAGACGCATTACCTTTAATGGGTTATTCACTTATTACAAAACCAATAAAAACAATTTATGATGCGAATACTGGACTAACAAAACAGAAGGCTAATTTAGATATTGAAATAGTTTTGGATATGTTTAACACTATAGACAGCTATGATAAAGCTGTATTAATTAGTGGGGATGGAGATTTTGAAAGGGCATTGACCTTATTAAGGGCGAACGGAAAACAATTTACTGTAATAGCTACCGATAAATTTATCGCAAGAGAATTAAGGAATGTTGCTGGAAGACACTATATTCGTTTTGATGATATTAGAGATAAGGTTGAGAAAACTTTATCCTAATATTTTGCTAAAGCGGATAAGTTAGATATTGAAACTTCCGCCTGATTTAGATTGCTATATTCTAAATGAAATTGCTAAACTTAAGAGGCTAAATCGTTATGTTGGTGGGATAAATGATTTCTCAAGTGGCTAAGAAATTAGACAAGACCCAAACCATTGGGCGGCAACAGTTAAGCAAGATACAGCAGGTAAATAAACAAGAAATTGGGGGAGCAAGAATGTACGCTATTGCTTTTGATATGGATATTGAATCACTGAAGCTGAACTACGGTGATCCATACAACAATGCTTATGGTGAAATTGCGAAAATTTTGCAAAGGAAAGGTTTCACTCGGCAACAAGGCAGTGTTTATTTTGGGGATACAAACACTATTAATGCTGTTACGTGTGTACTTGCTGCAATTGATTTATCTCAAAATCTCCCATGGTTTGCGGCTTCAGTTAAAGATATTCGTATGCTGAGAATTGAAGAATTTAATGACTTAATGCCCGCTGTTCAACAGAATAAGTAAGTTCGGTCTCTTCATATTTGTTTTATAAGGTGCGTTACTTTTTTAACCCACCTTTTTTGCTTGTGTGGGAGCGATCGCTGTGGTGAGGGAAGGGATTCGCATAAGATAAACTAGAGGAGAGCGATCACCCTCATAACCATGAACATTAACCTCAAACCTATTCTCACTCGCCTAAAAAAAGAACTTTATGACCTGTATGGCGATCGCTTGCAACACCTCACCCTCTTTGGTTCTCAAGCCCGTGGTGATGCAGAACCCAGATCAGATATAGATGTGTTGGTGGTGCTGAAGTCTCCTGTTAACCCCGGTGAAGAAATCAAACGCACAGGTAAAGCGATCGCTGATCTTTCCCTAGATTATGATGTTGTCATTAGCTGTCTTTTCATGGATGAAACCCACTATCAAACCCGCAACGGCTCTTTGCTGCGTAATATCCGTAAAGAAGGCGTTCTTCTATGACCGACGAACAACGGGAACTCCTCCTCAAAGCCCAACAGAGTTGAGAAGCTGCAAAACTCCTACTTGCCAACAACTCCCCAGACTACGCCATGTTCTACATTGCAGAAGCATTTTTAGAAGGTAAGGGACTTTCATTTTCCAAACATTCAGCCGTTATTGCTGCGTGGTTTATTCTTTCTTAACCTCTGCCTTTTTGATTTGCATCAGGGCGATCGCTGTGGTGAGGAAAGCGATTACCATGAGATAAACTAGAGGAGAGCGATCGCAATTTTCTTTTAAATAGTCAGCAATAAACTACAATCCCATCAAAATTTTTAGTCTGTCTTCCACTTCTGCTAGTGTCCCTGAAGACACATTTCCCCAGCACTTATCCAGACGTTCCACAGAGATTGATCTAACGTCTTCACATTTAATAAAACTTTGGGTTTTCATCCCTCCCTCTGGAGAGTTAATTTTTACGTGAAAGGGGATTCCTTTATCTTTCGATGTAATCGGTAACACAACTACTAAACCAGATGCACCTTGATTAAATAGATCCACCGAAATGATTAAACAAGGGCGTTTTCCTGCTTGTTCATGTCCGCGCACAGGATTAAGGTCTACTAGCCATATCTCCCCTCTAGCGATTTGTGCCACTAACCTTCAACCCCGTCCGCTATAGTTTGCTCCCATAACTGTCTCTCAGAAACCTCCTCTTGCCACAGTGTTTCATTCTGCCTTAAAACAGTAAAAGCTTCATTGGCTCGTGTCAGAAACAAAGACCTGCGATAATTCTCAATAGCTCGATCTAAAACTGATTGAATTGTCTCACCAGAGTCCTCTACCATTGTTAGTAGAGTTTTATGTGTGGTTTCACTGATACTAACTTTTAGCTCAGGCATGACTTGTTCTCATAACTCACTAACCAATTATTATAGCAGTTGCCAGGGCGATACCTTCAGTAAGCTTCGCTAACGCATGAGATAAACGCAAATAAGCGCAGATAAAAAGGGATGTGTTGAGTTTAAATTAGGACTTAGGCACAGGTTACTAAAAACGAACCACGCCAGAACACAGAGATCACAGAGGAATGAGAGTTTGAGAGGGTTTTTGCGTAAGTCCTATTATAATTAATCGCCTTCATCTTTCTGTGCAGCTTCACATAAATTCGGTCTGAGAATATTGCCAGGAAAATTTATGAACTTCTATGATAAGCTAAATGGAGCGATCGCCCAAAATCAAAGTTTACTGTTTATAGGACTAGCTCCTTATCCAGAAATGCTCCCTGAGTGATATTCCCATAAATCACATCCCAATACTATGATTGTCTCCACGTTCAAAAATAAAGCTTAGTAATTTTTATCACCAATCAAAGCAGGAACAAAATTCTCAATGAATGCCTTATGTTTTCATCATTCCCTAGTTAATAAAAAAATTCCTATCCTTGTTGATAGCAATGATCTTAATTATTATTTTCAAGAGCAAGGATATCAAACTATTTTATTTGATGATTACGATTTTGCTAGTCAACAATTAGCATTTGCTGTAATTTCAGATTATAGATATCATGATCGACTTATACAGCTATCTCATAATTCCAAAAGTACGATTATCCATCTACTAGCAGTTAGGTATGATATAAATCCTCAAATTCTCGCTTATTCATTCGAGCAACTTCTCTCTTGTGATCTAACACAAGTATTAGAGTTAAGAGCTAACACTTATGAGCAAATTGCTGAAGTGGAAGATGAATTATACTTATCTGATCAGAGAGGGACTAAATTAAAGTGCTTATTGTCAGAAAGTTTAGAAGTTATAAATACTCAAGATGAGTTAGAACCAGGATCGTTTTACTCCATTTCTGAAATGCTAGAAAGCGGAATAGTCAATATTCAAAGTGATAAATCAAGTTTTTCACTAGATGGAACTTTCTTTTTTGATGGCATAATTTACGCTTGTGCAAACCCACAAGTGAGAGAACGTCACCAGGATGCTTTGACATATTTACTTGAGAAGGTCAATTCAAGTCAAGAAAAATATATTCATATCGAAGATAATACTATAACTCATCTCATTTTAGATGGTAGGGATGAAACTTCCATATTACTGGAAATGGATTATGGTTTAGAACGTAACTTGAGTTTTACTGAGATAGGCTTTGGCTGTAACAAAAATATTGAAAAAAATCTGAATTGGCAGATAAACTCCATTATGAATCAAGGAGTATATGGAACGCATATAGGAATAGGTATGGCACAGAAATCTCCCTATATTGATTTTATTTCTCAAAGTATAAAGATTATTTAATGCCGGGAGAGGGTTGGGGAAGGGGTTATTGTATTTTTTTGTGCTACGCATCTTTGCAAAACATCCTTTTTTTTTGACTGTAGCTCTAAACCCTGAAACTTTAGTTTCTTGTCTGTTCCCTGTTCCCTGCTCCCTGTTCCCTTTTTTGTAAAAGTTGTGTCAATTTTTATTCTTTTGTCTCAAACATGGGATCGAATAAGACAACACCATGAAGATAAGGAAACATGGCCTGTGTCGGAAGACGATCTTGGTTTTTTGCAAAAACATACCAAGTTTGTCTAGGACGAAACCAGGGGATGGAAATTCCCACAAGCCCAGCATCTTGTGCTAACTTTTTAATTGTCGCTGGACGAATTGTTACACATAGAGGATATTCCCAACCATCTCCTTCCATGTCAGAATCCCCCTCCATAAAAGTAGCAACGATAAGACCATCAGGTTTCAAATGTTGAGCAAAGTTCTGTAAACAAAGACTTACTAAATTAGTCCTAGTATGAGTTAATACGGACTGTGCGAGGATAAAATCAAAATCGCTTTCAAATTCAGCTAAAGAGAACTTATCGTTATAACTAAAACACGGTTTTTTGATGCGAAGGAGATCCTCTCCAACTTGGAACTTTATAGCATCCTCGATTAACCACTTGTTGGGTTCTACCCCGTAATAACAACCTTCATCAAGGTAAGGTAGAAAAAGCCGACCTGCGCGGAGCGAACCACAGCCAAAATCGAGCAATTTATGCTGAGATCGGAGACCCAATGTACAAAGCAACCGAAATTGAGACGCTCCCATGAAATCGTACTCTTTTGCTGGTCCTACATAATCATTGTAGTTTTCTCCAGCAGTTATTTTTAGATTCGCCATTGATATTTTTAAATTAATAAAGGTATTTTGCTAGGATAGCAGGCTACGAGTTGATCATATCCAAGTAATTTCAGGAATCAAACCGGATATTTATATGATGATTAATACGCTTTTTGTCATCAGCTTATTCTATTAATAATTTACCAGTAATAGTCATACCCAAACGCTGAAGATAATTGGCAAATAAACCATAAAAGTCAATGCTTATAGGCTGAATATTAGTCACGAGAAGGCAGAGCTTGTTAGAATAACGAAATCATACAAGTTATATTCATTGGCATAGTTGTATTGTGCAAGCGGACTGTAATATAAAGGGTTTTTTTGACTTAAAAACTGCAAATTAAACGTTAATTATCTAATCCATCTTTATTTATTAAAAGATGTAAACATTTTCGACATTGATCTTGTTAAATCAAACTGATGCTGATATGGTGATATCAACGAGTTAAAAAACAACTCACAAATTAGTAGCTAAAATTGCAAATTTTCAGGAGCAACTAAAATGAACGCTAAGAAAACACAAAAACGTAAACTTGAACAAGTTAACAAAGAAACCCGCAGCAATCTGGGCAATGTTTACTGGTAAGGATTTGCTGAATATTACTTATTAATGTAAGTATTTACAGGTTCTAAGACTAGTCTAAGCAGTTGGACAACAATTCTCATAATTGTTGTCCAAAATTGTTAATTTTTCACACTTAATTAAGATATCTTGAAGACAATAAAGTTTTGTAATTCGTTAAATAAATATGCACATCTTAGAGTTTTATCAAGCTTTTCTTCAAAGACAGATGCCAATTATTGTTGATAGTAATGAAATTCATACTTACTCTCAGGAGCAAGGATATAAAACTATTTTTTTTGATGATTATGACTTTAAGAGTAAACAAACAGCCTTTTTAATCTTTTCAGATTATAGCTACTATTACAAACTTAAACAACTCTGGCATGATTCTCAAAGTACCATAGTACATTTACCAGCAGTAAAATTTGATGGGAGCTTACCTGTAATTGAATATTCTTTTAATCAGCTATTATCAGGTGATATTGAACAAGCATTAGCAATTCGAGATATTTTATATGATAAAATAGCTGAAAGTGAAAGTGAGTTATATTTATCAGACTCAAGAGGAAGCAAGCTCAAATGCTCTTTAGGTGAGAATATAGAAATAGCTAATGCTGATGTGGAACTGGAGTCAGGATGGTTTTACTCTGTGGCTGAGTTCTGGGAAAGTTCAGTAGTGAATACAAAAGCAAATAAATCCAGCTTTTCTGTAGATGGAACTTTCTATTTTGATGGCATATTAACCCAGACTACAACTCAAGAAACAAAAGATTATAATTGCCAGCCTTTGCAATATATTACAGATAGGGTGAAATTAAGTCAAGAAAAATATCTAGAAATAGAAGATAATGCCATAACTCATCTGATCATAGATGGTCAAGATGAGACTGCTGCATTATTAGATATGACTTACAACTTAGAAAGAGGTTTAAATCTGACAGAAATAGCCTTTGGTGCTAATAAAAAGATTGAGGAAACAATTGATTGGTCAATAAATTCAGTTGTTAACGAAGGTATATATGGAACTCATGTAGGGATAGGAATGGCACAAAAAGCTCCCCATATTGACTTTATTTCTCAGGCTTTAAAGTGGGTTTAATTACTGAGGATTTACTATTATGGCAGATATTGCTTTCTTTGATCTTCCTAGTTACACCCGGATTGATACAACTCTAGGTTTAATTCAAGAACTCGCTGATAGAGGAGAAAAAATAGATTATTATTACTTCGATGAATTTCGAGATAAAATAGAATCAGCAGGTGCTAGATTTCAACCACTTCCTAGCATGAAACCTCCAGATTCAGATCCTACATTGCAATCGCGGTTGATAGAATATTGCTTAGATGCTGTACCAATTTTATTAGAAAATTTAAAAGTCAACCGCCCCAAATTAATTGTTTTTCATGCTAAATGCTTATGGGCTGCTATCTGTGCGGATTTACTGAATATATCTAGCGTTTGCTTCCATACCAATTTTCTTCTACCACCTCATTTTTTGCCCCCGTTACCATTGTTATTAGCAGCCTACCCAATTAATGATATTGTTAAACATTTACAAAGATTTTACCGACATCAACGACTTTGGCAGCAATTAACCCAAAAGTATGCAATAAAGACGATTACCAAAAAAGATGTATTTCAACTACAACCAAATTCTATGAATTTGCGAGGTGATTTAAATATTGTTTATACATCGGAAATGTTTCAGATCCAGCGTTCATATTTCGATGCCAGTTATATTTTTACAGGACCTTGCTACAGTGAGAGAGCAGTTGATTCTCAATTTCCTTTACTAAAGAGTGCAGAAAAACCAATTATTTATATTTCACTAGGATCGGTGACATTATATAATTCTAAAACCTTTTTTTATCAACAATGTTTACAAGCTTTTGCAAATAGTGAGTATACGGTGGTAATGTCTGTGGGGAAATTTATAGATATTGCTGAATTGGGAAACATTCCCCCTAATTTTATTGTCAGTAACTATGTACCTCAGATGCAAGTGCTTCAACAAGCTAGTGTTTTTATTACTCATGGGGGAACTAATAGCACTTGGGAAGCATTAATTCACAAAGTACCACTGGTTGTATTTCCCCAAGGAGGCGATCAATACTTAGTAGCTAATCGTGTAGAAGAATTAAATATCGGAGTATGGGTAAAACAGAAAAATATTGCTCCATTGAAATTGCGATCGCTTGTTGAGCAGATTATCAAAGATGAAAAAATTCGTAGTAACGTTGATCTATTAAGTGATTCTTTGATAACATCAGGTGGCACGCAAAAAGCAGTAGATAAAATTTTAGAATTTAAACAGAGGAACAGCATTTCTCATGTTTGGCAATAGCACAAATTTTATTATCTGCATTAACTAAGTAAATTATAATTAACAGCAAAATGAAACTGACAACAGAAGCAATAAAAAGTTATGAAGAACAAGGATTTTTGTTCATTCCAGAGTGTTTTAGCCGTGAGGAAATATCAGTAATTTGTGATCAAATTCCCAATGTCATGGACGATGAAGCAGTTGGTCGTGTTTTAGAAGATGATCAAAAAACCTTACGCACTCTCTATGGAGTTCATCTCAATAACAAAATTTTCCGAGATTTAGTCCGCCACCCTCGTCTATTGGCAGTTGCACAACAACTTTTTGCGAGTGACTTGTACGTTTTCCGTAGCAAAATCGTGATGAAGCCAGCTTTTACGGGAGGAATGTGGGGATGGCATCAAGACTCTGCATTTGCACAGTATTACGAACAAATTCCCTCACCAAAAGGAGGAAATGCCATCCTTTTCTTAGATGAAGTCAATGAATTCAATGGACCAGTATATTACATACCAGGTTCTCATCAACAGGGAATACTCGAAGCGGCAAATTCTGCTTCAACTACTAACTCATCCTTAGCGATCGCTCCAGAAACAATTGCCAAATTCGCATTTCAGCAAGGAATTGTCGCACCGAAAGGTCTAGCAGGGTCGGTTTTGTTCGTACATTATGATACATTACATGGTTCCGTCGCCAACATTTCTCCCTGGGATCGCCGGAACTTTGTGATCACCTATAGCAGTATTGAGAACAGCGCCCTTCCCAACAAACAAAGACCAGCCTTCCTATCAAATCCTGATCTCACGCCATTAATAGCTCTTAGTCAAGACGAACTTGATCGCATATTTACTCAACAATAACCTTACATTAACAACAATTTATACAAAAAATACAGTTATGGGTATCACTTGGAGTCGAGTTGTAATGAACCGGGAAACGGCGAAGCTACTAGAGAATTTGCCGTTTTCAAAATGGCGAGTATTAGAAGTTTCAGGCAAGACTTGGGAAACTTTTGGGTTTCAAGAGTATGAAAATATCCACTATCCAGAATATGATATTTGTTCTACACCCTTGCCAAAAAAGTTTGATTTAATTATTGCAGAACAAGTTTTTGAGCATCTATTGTATCCCTATCGAGCCGGTCGCAATATTATTTCCATGCTTTCCCCAGGGGGGTATTTTCTCATCTCCGTTCCTTTTTTGGTAAAAATTCATAACTACCCTATAGATTGCACACGCTGGACGGAAACTGGACTCAAATACTTTCTCCATGAATGCGGATTTCCTCTAGATCACATTCAAACTGGCTCTTGGGGAAATCGCCAATGTATTATTGCTAACTTCTCTCAATGGGTCGAGTATGATCCTGTTTCTCATTCCCTAGATCAGGAAGCAGAATTTCCTTACCACGTCTGGGCATTAGCGCATTTACAGCAAGTTCAGCTTGAGTGAGGTACACCTTATGCGGGCAAGATGCCCGCACCACAAGAGTTTTATCATTAATATCTGGACTTCATAATACCGGGAACTGCTGTATAACATGAGGCTAGAATAAATATAGCAGTTGCTAGATAGATAAGAATTTACTGACAATATTGCCAAGATATTAACAATTCAGAACGATGAATTTTACAATCCCTCAAGAATATAACTTCCTATCTCGCTTTTACCGACTGGCATTTACGAATATTCTCTCTAGTATTGTTGTGCCGCTATCGGGTTTAATAGACTTAGCCTACTTGGGACATTTACCTGATATCCGTTACCTAGCGGGAGTTTCTTTAGCCACAATTCTTTTTAGCTACTTATACCGAGTTTTAAATTTTTTACGCTCTTCCAGCAATGGCATGACAGCACAAGCTGTAGGAACAGATGATCCAGAAGCCATACTATTAGTTTTACTGCGGAATGGTCTGATTGCTTTGGGGATAGGTACACTTATCCTGATTCTTCAGTACCCTTTACAACAAGTAGGGTTTACCTTCCTAGTGGGTGCAACAGAGGTAAAGGATGCAGGTCTTGACTATTTTCAGGCTCGTATTTGGGGCGCACCTGCGGTTTTACTTAACTTTGTCCTAGTTGGTTGGTTTTTTGGCCGAGAACTTAATATTTTTGTGGTGCTGATATCTGTAGTAGAAAGCCTAACTAATGTAGTGCTGGACTACTTATTTATTATTCGCTGGGGTTGGGCTAGTACAGGGGCTGGTTTAACTACAGCCATTAGCCAGTATGTGGCATTATTTATAGGTTTAATTATAGTTTGCTTCCACATTGATTGGTCAATTGTATCAGGTGTCATCCCAAAAGTCTTGGATTGGTCAGCTATTAAAGCTACCTTTAAGCTAAATGGAGATATGTTAGTGAGGAGTTTGGCCGTGGTCTCTACCTTTGCCATTTTTACTGAACTCAGTTCGGCAATGGGAACAGAGATACTAGCGGAAAATAGTGTTCTTATTCAAGCGGCAGCTTTTAATATGTTTGTTGTTCAAGGAGTGGGATTTGCCACCCAAAGCCTGACGGGAAACTTTAAGGGACAAGGTACATTACAGCAGCTACAACCATTACTAACTGTTAGTCTACTCACTAGCTTATTACTTTCAATTCCCATTGCTATCTTATATATTCTCTTTCCAGAAACTATCTTTGGACTATTAACCAACCACACTGAAGTAACTGCAAACATTTCTGACTATGTGAGATGGTTGTTACCATTTCAGGGGTTTTTTGCAGTTAATGTGATTCTGGAAGGATTCTTTGGAGGTTTAACCGCCGGAAGAACGTTACGTAATTCTGCCGTTATTTCCTTTGCAGGAGGTTTCATGCCTATAGCTATAACAGGCTGGTATTTTCACAGTAACCATCTTTTATGGTTAGCAATGATATTATTTTCAATAACCGCTATTGTGGTTTTTTCATTTAAACTATTAGATACATTTACAAGTGAGATAAAAATTCCTACCGTTTCTCCTACAACTACTGAATTAAGTTAGCTCAAAGGATAATCATAGCTCGTCAACCACGAAAATTTACTGCCTTAGAGGATGTAGATAAAATACCGGCAATTAGTGCTAGAATTTTATAAATTTATAAAATTTTAGCAAATGGGAAGGAATGATAACATTGACCGCAGATGAACACAGATAAATACAGATAGTCATGTTACCATTGATGGTAGAAAAATTGCATATCAAATCAAATTGCACGACAGTTTGGTATTTTGGTGAATGCTTTAAGGTTAAATAAAATATATTGCCAGATATTGCCAGGAAAATTTATGAACTTTTATGATAAGCTAAATGGAGCGATCGCCCAAAATCAAAGTTTACTGTTTGTAGGACTAGATCCTAATCCAGAAATGCTCCCTGAGCGATATTCCCAGAAATCACATCCCAATACTATGATTGATAGTCTGTGGGATTGGTTGGAATTTACTATCACCCAAACCAGTGATTTAGTCTGTGCTTATAAACCCACTCTGGGATTTTACGCAGCTTTAGGTATTCCAGGATGGGAATTACTACAACGAACTTTAAAAGCTATTCCTGCCCACATTCCGATTATATTAGATGCCAAACATAGCGATCTCAATACTAGTACAATTTTCGCTAAAACTGTTTTTGAAGAATGGCAGATTGATGCAATTACGTTGAGTCCTTATGCGGGACAGGATCACGTAGCCCCCTTTTTAGTTTATCCCGATAAAGCCGTTTTTATTTTGTGTACAACTTCCAATCCAGGTGCTGTGATTTTGCAGCAATATCCCACAGCGGAATCACCTTTTTATTTACAAGTAGTCAAGGAAGCAAAAAATTGGGGAACACCTGAACAACTGGGTTTAGAAGTAGGAACTATTCAGCCAGACATTTTAGCAAAAATTCGCAAAGAAGCACCGGAAAGAGTAATTTTAGCCCGCAGTATTTGGTCTGAAGGTGGTAATCTGAAAAACTTACTATCAGCGGGATTAAATTATAATAGTGATGGTTTACTTCTTCCCGTTTCCCAAGATATGTTAGGAAGCGAAAATCTATCTACACAACTGCAATCTTTAAGGGCGGAAATTAATCATCTCAGAACTGAAATTTCCCAGGAAAACTCTGTTTGTTCTGTCTGGTTTCCTGATGTTTGTTTGTTAAATCAACACCCACTTTTAGATTTGATTTTACAACTTTATGACATTGGTTGTATTATGTTTGGGGAGTTTGTCCAAGCTTCTGGAGCTACTTTTCCCTATTATATAGACCTACGCAAAATCATTTCCAATCCCCAAATATTTCATCAAATAGTGATTGCTTATGCAGAGATTCTCAAAGACTTAACTTATGATAGAATAGCGGGTATTCCCTATGGTTCTTTACCTACTGCTACTGGATTATCATTACATCTAAATTCCCCGATGATTTTCCCCCGCAAAGAAGTAAAAGCACACGGGACGCGCAAGGTAATTGAGGGTAATTTTAATCCTGGAGAAGTTGTTGTAGTTGTTGACGATATTTTGATCAGTGGTAAAAGCGTCATGGAAGGAGCAGAAAAGTTAAAATATGCGGGATTAAATGTCAATGATATTGTGGTATTCATGGATCATGAGCAAGGGGTAAAAGACAGGTTGCGAGAAAATGGCTATCAAGCACACGCGGTTTTAACAATTTCTGAAATTACAGAAACTTTATATGCAGCAGGCCGTATTACTGAGGAGCAATTTAAAACTTTAGTAGAAACAAATTAGACATTTCTGAAGCCCTATTCTGGCCTAAGTCTTGGGTAATAATGATCAGAAAAATAGGGTAGCTAAATCCGCACTGAATTAATTTACGCAATAAATGTATAATTTAATTTAAGTGCGAAAATTTTTTTAAAGGGTAATGAGGTTGACTTTTGCCGGCGAATGTGGTATTTTTATAATGGGAGGCTATGGTTTAAATAAAATTTTGCTTACACTCGATTATATTAATATGACTATCATAGCACAACGAAATCCCAACCAACCCCAAAAATAAAAATTTTTTTTCAAAAAAACTTAGAAAAAATCATTTAAATGATAATTTAAACTTATAACACACATTCCGCTACTTTGGTAACGATGCGTTTTTGTTCATTGAGGGGTGGGAGAGGGAAAAGATAATTTTTTACTGTTGATGTAGCTAATTCTATTTGTTTTGTTGAACCAGAAGATTTTGCTTCTATTTCGCTTTGTACAAAATCACTAGCTATCTAAAAATATATAAACTTAGATTCAATCAAAATAGGACGAATAACAGTTACATGAGAATCTGCAACTACTTTTTTGTAAATATTTTCTTCATGAATATAAATACAAACACGCCCTAAAGTTCCTGTTCCTGTTGAGTTTAAAAGTAAATCTCCTGTTTCTAAAAATCTTTCATCAGAATATTTTTCAACGCTTTCAGGACAAATAAATTTAGCTTTTTGAAGCTCAATTGACTAATACGCTGGGCATCACCATCTACACCCGCATCTTTACGCATGATATCCTGAATAGTTTTAATTGTGGTACTGATTGACATATTTAATAAACTATGTTTGGTACTGTGACTAATATTATACTAAGTCGTCATCTAAAGATGATTAAAAATTTTATCCTATTTTGGCAACCAAATCACCATTTTCATTAATTAAAGCCTGACGCATTCTTTCCGCGTGGTCTATATCTTCACAGAAAACAATGGTTTTATCAAATCGGTTGGTAGCTTTGAGAAATTCGGTAATTTTTTTCGCCACTAAAATATCTCGATTTTCTAATATTAATGTGCGGTTAATGTCTTTTTGGCTGTAAAGTTTATCTGCAATTAATCGCTGATATTTATCTAATTCTCCTGGTGCTGGTTGCCAGCCTTCTAAGTCTTTATCAATGTCAATTCTGACAACTTTATAAGGGGCTAAAAATCCATCTTCTATGCCCTGTTTCAGAGAATAAGTATAAATGGGTTGGCCAAAATAATCTATATTGGAAACCTCTTTAGTTTCCTTGGGTGTAGCTGTTAAACCGATTTGCGTAGCAGCAGAAAAATATTCTAAAATTTCCCGCCATGCAGAATCATCAGCCGCGCTACCACGATGACATTCATCAATGATAATTAAATCAAAGAATCCCCTAGAGAATTGTTTATAGATATTTTTAGATTCCTCTGTTCTTGATACACCTTGATAAAGGGCTAAATAAATTTCATAGGCTGTATCTACCTGACGTTTAATGATTTTCGTCATGGGAGAACCAAAGGGTTTAAAATCATTGGTTTTAGTTTGGTCTATGAGAATATTTCTATCTGCTAAAAATAAGATTTTGTTTTTAGTTTTAGATCTCCATAACCGCCAAATAATTTGAAAAGCTGTGAAGGTTTTCTCCGTACCTGTAGCCATAACTAATAATATCCTGTTTTCACCTTGAGCGATCGCTTCTACAGTTTTATTAATAGCAGTTGATAATAACGGGGTGATTTACCACTACCATCATCATAATAACTTTGGTTAACAATAGGCTGTAATTGATCATCAATATTTCGCCATTGACAGTAACGTTGCCATAATTCTTGAGGGGTGGGAAATTTATCTAAAGGAATTTCTCTTTCTATGATTCCTGATGTTACAGTTCTATCATGTTCTAAAAATGCGTCACCATTGGAACTGTAAACGAAAGGTATATCTAACATTTCTGCATAATTAAGCGCTTGCTGCATTCCACTTCCCACACTGTGGTTATTACAGCAGTTTCCGAAGTTATGAGGTACAGTTAGTAATAATAAAGATAATACTGTCATGAAAGCATATTCAGTGGATCTCCGAGAAAAAATAGTTGCAGCCCATATTGAGGAA